>CAYWWL010000258.1:0-3522 GCA_964461925.1 uncultured Caulobacterales bacterium
CGGAGGTCTATGAAGCGGCGATCATGGTGACGCCGGACTACAAGGGCGCCGGCGTCGGCAAACGCGCTGTCGCCTTCGCAACCGACGTCGCCTTCGAGGAATTTGGGGCACGCCGCATTTTCGCCGACGTCGACCCGGACAATCATGGATCGCTCGGGCTATTTCGCTCCCTCGGCTATCATTTTGAAGGCCGCCTGCGCGAAACGTCGAAAACCCATATCGGCGTGCGCGACGCAATGATCTTCAGCCTTCTCGCCACGGATCCGCGGCCTTGGCGGACGGCGGCCCCGTGACCGGACGTCGCACCGCGAACCGCTAGCGGTCCGGCGCAAGCAACGACGCGTAGACGGGGTAATTGCGGCGCATGAATAGCAAACGCCGCGCGTCTCGCATTATGGAGCCTGAAGCGACAATGGTCGGGTTTAAGGTCTGCTGCATTCAATCGACCGCGGAAGCGGATATGGCGATCGCCGCGGGCGCGTTCGCCATTGGATTGGTGGGCGAGATGCCGGACGGACCGGGCGCGCTTTCCGACGACCGCATTGCGGAGATTTCTGCGGGAGTTCGCCGGCGTTATGGCGACGCCATATGGCGGGTTCTGCTGACCAGCAGAACCAATGGCGGGGACGTCGCCGATCACATTCACTGGACCGGGGTGAACGCGGTCCAGATCGTCGATCATGTCGACGCGAAGACGTGGCGGGTCATCCGCGCCGCGCAGCCGACCACGAAAATAATTCAGGTCGTGCACGTGGAATCCGACGCCGCCCTCGACTATGCACGCTATGCGGAAGAATTCGTCGATCTCATCTTGCTCGATTCCGGAACGCCCTCGGCCATCGACGGCGCCCGGTCGCTCGGCGGCACCGGCCGCACCCATGATTGGCTGATCAGTAAACAGATCGTGGCTGAAATCTCTCGCCCAGTTCTGCTCGCCGGCGGATTGCGCCCTGACAATGTCGCCGCGGCCGTGGCGACGGTGGCCCCCCATGGCCTCGATATATGTTCCGGCCTGCGCAATCGCGATGCGGGCTACGCTTTAGAACAAAGCAAACTCGACGCCTTCGCGACGGCTCTGGCGTCCGCGCCGATGGAGACGATCGACGCCTAACCGCGCGATCCATTGGACGCCAAGCGAACTTGGTATAGATTGCGCGAATGCCAAATCGTTTCACCTCCGCAAAAGGCCCCTCCCAGCGTCAGCTGCGCGCGGGAGAATTGATCCGCCACGCCTTGGTGGAGATTTTTCAGCGCGGCGATTTGAAAGACCCTGCTTTGCGCGGCGCCTCAATCACCGTCAGCGAAGTGCGCGCCAGCCCCGACCTTAAGCAAGCGAGCGTCTTCTGCGCCGCGCTTGGCGGCGGCGCCGCGCCGGAACGCACGGCGGCGCTTATCGAAGCGCTTAACCGGTCCACTGGGGCGATTCGGCATATGCTCGCGGCCAAGGTCGACTTGAAATACACCCCGGCGTTGACCTTCGAAAGCGACGACAGTTTCGTCGAGGCTCGGCGCATTGACGAGCTGTTGGCGCGGCCCGACGTCGCCCGCGATCTCGGCGACAAGTAATCCGTCAATCGACTTGACCCGACGGGCGCAGTTTGCTTCTTACCGGGCTTCTTCACATGGCGTCCGCCGTCCAATCCGGGTGCGCCAGCAGCAGGAATCGCAACATGGGTCAGCGACGCAAGAAGGGCCGTCCGGTCAACGGCTGGATTGTTCTCGATAAGGACTATGATTTCGGATCGACCGACGCGGTCTCGAAGATCAAATGGCTGTTCAAAGCGCAGAAAGTCGGTCACGCCGGGACGCTCGATCCTTTGGCGACCGGGGTCTTGCCGATCGCCCTGGGCGAGGCGACCAAAACCGTCCCATTCGTCACCGATGCGCAAAAGACCTATCGTTTCACCGCGCGATGGGGCGCGGCGACAGCCACGGACGACGCGGAAGGCGACGTCATACGCACATCGGAGGCGCGCCCGACGGAAGATCAAATCCGCGCCGCCCTGCCCGCGTTCACTGGCGAGATCGATCAAACGCCGCCGCAATTCTCAGCCATCAAGGTCAATGGCGAACGCGCTTACGACATCGCCCGGGACGGCGACGCAGTGGAGCTGCCGGCGCGGAAAATCACCGTCCACGCCCTCGACCTCATCGAGATCGTCGACGCCGACACGGCGATTTTCGAGGCTGTCACCGGTAAGGGCGCATATGTGCGCGCGCTGGTCCGAGATATGGCGCGGGCGCTCGGCACCGAGGGCCATGTGGTCGGACTGCGGCGCACCGCTGTGGGCCCGTTCACCCTCGACGACAGCATCACCATCAGCATGCTTGAAGGCTGCGAAACGCCAGAAGACCGCGATCCCATGCTCGCTCCCCTGGAAAGCGGGCTTGCGGGCCTGCCCCAAGCGCCGATCGGCGGGCCAGAGGCGGAGCGGTTGAAACGCGGCCAGGCGGCGGTCCTGTCCCCGGCGACGGCGCGCGGCGTGCGGGCGGGCGAAAGCGGCCTTATCGATGCGGTTCTCGCCGTCGCCAATGGCGCGCCGGTTGCGATCTGCGCGCTCGACGGCTTAAAATTGCAGCCAGTTCGCGTCTTCAACCTATAGATGCACGCTTTGTTAATCATGGCTGCTAATTCGTTCAGTATTTAGCGACGATTGCAGGATAGGCTTTCCTTGTAGCGAAAATCCCCTCCAACGACTTAAGGTCGCCGCTCCCCCCTCCTTGCGGCGACCTTTTTTCTTGGCCGGATTTGCTTGGCGGCCGCCAATTACCATCCCTTCATTGGCGCCTACTCGATTTCCCGATAGACTGGTCGAACGTTTGGCGCGCACTAGAGCGCGACCGCATGGATCGTGGGGGATCAAGAGCAATGATGGCGACAAAACAGTTTTCGGCTCAGTGGGCGCGCGCTTGCGCCGCGTTCGTCGTTGCGGCCGCATTGGTGGCGACGCCCGCAGCCGCGCAAAAGCGCGCAAGCCTTGGCGACCGCATGATTTCGTCCATTAGCGTCACCGAAACCATCGCGCTCTTACGGACCTTCGCCATCAGGGCGAAAATGACTGACCAGACCGTCAATGCTGACGGCGTCGGTGAAATGACCATCGAAGCCCAGCACAATGGCGGAACGGTGCTGTTCAAGCTGCGCGACTGCAATGGCGTCGGCGCCTTCGCCCAATGCGACCTGCTGCAGCCGACGATCTATTTCAGCGCCAGCGGCGTGACCTTAGGCCAGATCAATGATTTCAACCTGACCACCGCACGCGCTTCCGTCGCCGGCCTGGAGAATGACAGCCAAGGCGTCATCTATTCCAAAATCTGGCTATCGGAAGGGTTGTCCATGAGTACGGTGCGGTGGCGGATCCGCACCTTCTTGTCGGATTCCGAGACGCTCTTGAGCTCGATCGAGCCGGGCGCCGTGTCGAGCGTCGGCTTTCCGGCGCCAGCCGTGGGCGCTGGCGCTGGCAAAATCGACGCCGGCAATCTCCGCCTGAACTCGGTCGGCGACAATGCCCCGGCGCTGAG
>CAYWWL010000259.1:0-3487 GCA_964461925.1 uncultured Caulobacterales bacterium
GTGCGCCTACGCTTGTCCTCGATCGACGGCGCGGAAATCGAGCCTGTTTTGCGACGGCTGATCGAGAACGAAATGCGGATCGCGCCGCACGTCCATCTGTCGGTGCAATCGGGCTCGGACATGATCCTCAAGCGCATGAAGCGCCGGCATACGCGCCAAGACATGATCGATCTATGCCAAGGCCTGCGCGCCGCACGGCCGGAGATCGCCTTCGGCGCCGATATCATCGCCGGCTTTCCGACCGAAACCGAGGCGATGTTCGACGACAGTCTCGCACTCGTCGACCAAGCAGGCCTGAATTATTTGCACGTGTTTCCGTATTCGGCGCGGCAAGGAACGCCGGCGGCGCGGATGCCGCAGGTAAACGGCGCGACCATCAAAGACCGGGCGCGGCGCCTACGCGAGAAAGGCGAAGCCGCGACGATTGATTTTCTCGACGGGCTCGTCGGCGGGGTGTTTCAAGGGGTGTTGGAATCCGGCGGTCGCGCCAGGCTCGGGAATTTCGCCCAAGCCGCGATCGACGATCGCGGCGGCGCCCAGGTCGGGGACCTCGTCGACGTCTCGGTCGAAGGTCGGGATGGATTGATCTTGCGCGGCGCAATCCGGTCGCCTGCAAGCCAATCACCGGACATCCAGGCAAAAGAAAAGGGCGCAGGTCGATGACGACCTACGCCCCTACGCTTGAACGACGTAAGGCCGAGTTACGCGGCTTTACGCTTAACCGTGCGACGCGCGGTCACTTTACGCGCGGCCGGCTTGCGCACAGAAGTCTTAGCTTTCGCCGTCGTCTTACGGGCGCGCTTCGGAGCGGCCTTTTTAGCGACGGTTTTTCTCGCCGTAGTCTTACGGGCGGTGGTTTTTTTAGCGGTGGTTTTGCGAGCGGTGGTCTTTTTAGCCGCCGTCTTGCGGGTCGTAGGCTTCTTCGCCGTGGTCTTTTTCACAGCGGCCTTGCGAGCCGTGGTTTTCTTCGCCGTGGTTTTGCGGGCGGTGGTCTTCTTGGCGACGGTTTTCTTAGCCGTCGTCTTCTTCACAGCGGATTTTTTCGCCGTGGTTTTCTTAGCGGCCGGCTTTTTAGCGGTCACTTTTTTCGCGGTTGACTTGGTCGCGGTCTTGCGAGCTTTTGGCTTCGCAGCGGCCTTGCGAGCAGCGGTTGACCGTTTCGTCGTCGTGCGGCGCGTCGCCTTCTTAGCGGTTGCAGCGCGTTTAGTTTTGGCCGGGGCCTTTTTTGCTTTAGTTGTCGCCATGATGATTCTCCATATATCGGCTGTCGACAGGGTGACGCCGACCTTTAGGAGAACGCGCGGCGCCTTAGCGGGGTAAGTGGTAATCGAAGATGGCTAACAAATTCTTCCAAGGACTTTTCCGAAAGCAAAAAAATGACGTCCCGGAGGCGGAAAATTCGCCTAAAGAAGGCTTAGACGACAAAAAAAGCGTCGAGACGCCGATACAAACGGCGGCGCCGGCGCCTCAAACGACATCTGAACCGACGCCTGCGCCTGCATTCGAAAATGCGACGCCGGAAGACAGTCAGACGCCCGATCGTCCGCCTGCTGGCGCCGATCGCTCGATGACAATGGCCGAACGCGCGCCAGATCAATCAACCTCTGACGCCTTGAGCGCCGCGCTTACGACGCCGAACGCCGGCCAGAACGTCGACGCCATCGCCGATGCTCAGCCCGCGGCGGCGCCGCCCGCGACCCAAGAACCGGAAAAACCTGTTGAACCCGAGAAAAAGGGCTGGTTCAGCCGGCTGAAAGACGGACTGTCGCGCTCATCGTCAAAATTATCGGACGGCGTCACCTCGATTTTCACTAAGCGCAAGCTCGACGACGATGCGCTCGAAGAATTAGAGGAGTTGTTGATAACCGCCGATCTCGGCGTCGCGGTTGCGGCGAAGGATCGGTTCGACAAAGAAGTTACGGACAAGGAAGTGCGCGGCGCGCTCGCTGACATTGTCGCCGAGATCATGGCCCCCTTGGAGCGGCCATTGACGCCGACAGCCGCGCAAAAGCCGTTCGTCCTATTGATGACTGGGGTCAACGGCGCCGGCAAGACGACCACGATCGGCAAATTGGCGGCGCAATTCAAAAGCGACGGCAAGTCAGTCATGCTCGCCGCCGGCGACACCTTTCGCGCCGCGGCGATCGAACAATTGACCGCCTGGGGCGCGCGCACCGACACGCCGGTGATTTCCAGCAAAGTTGGCGCAGACGCCGCGGGACTAGCGTTCGACGCTCTGAAAGCGGCGAAAGAGGCTGGAACCGACATTTTGATGATCGACACCGCCGGTCGACTTCAAAATCGCAGTGAACTGATGGACGAGCTGGCCAAAATCGTGCGCGTCATCAAAAAACTCGATCCGGACGCGCCGCACGCGACCTTATTGGTGCTCGACGCCACGGTCGGGCAAAACGCCATCAGCCAGGCGCAAACATTTAAGGAGATCGCCGACGTCTCGGGCCTGATCATGACAAAGCTGGACGGCACGGCGCGAGGGGGCGTGCTTGTCGCCCTGGCGGAGAAATTCGCGCTGCCAATTCATTATGTCGGGGTCGGCGAAGGCGTCGACGATCTGCAACGCTTTAACGCAAAAGCGTTCTGCGACGCCTTGACCGGGGCGACGCAAATGCGCGACGGCTAAATACGCTTAGTTTGAGGGGAAATGGATATGTCCGAAGCGTCATCGCAGCAAAAATTGTCGCCGACCGCAAAAGCGCTCGTCGATATTGGTCCCCTGGCGGTGTTCTTCATTGTCTATTTCTTCGGCCGGCGGTTAGCGCCGCTCGCGAGCCAACTCACCGGCCGCGATATGGCGATCGCAGACGGCGGCGAATTGTTCGCCGCCTTGATCGCCTATATGCCGGTTTTCGCCATCGCCTTTATTTATAGCGTCGTGCGCGAACGCCGGGTTAGCCCGATGCTGATCATCAGCTTCGTCGTGGTGGTGCTGCTGGGCTCGCTGACGCTGATCTTTAAAGACAAGACGTTCTTTTATATGAAGCCGACCATCGCCTATGGCTTGTTCGCGACAACCCTCGGCGCCGGCCTCGCCTCGGGCCGCAATTTCCTGAAGATGGCGTTCGATGGCGCCTTGCACCTTCCTGACGCGGCTTGGCTTACCCTGACAAAGCGCTATGCGGCGTTTTTCGCCGTGCTCGCCGTCGGCCATGAGATCCTGTGGCGCTGGCTCATGTGGGGCTGCGACATCAACGCCGGCCCGACCTGCGCTGGCGAGCCGATTTGGGTGCAAGCGAAGCTGTTCGGCTTCACCACGATCAATATCGTGTTCGCCGCGGCCCAAGGGCCGTTCCTGGCGAAGCATATGCAATCGCCAAGCGACGGGGCCGACGAAAAATCCGCCGCGTCCGGCGACTAAAGCCCTTCAATTGGATTTGTATAGGGTGCAAAGTCCGTCATATGGCGGCTTTCACGCCATTGCCGCAGCGCCCAACCCACGGTCGGAAACGCGATATCCGCCCAGGGGATG
>CAYWWL010000260.1:0-3486 GCA_964461925.1 uncultured Caulobacterales bacterium
GATGATCGCGACGATGTCGCCCGGTTGGGCGCCCCAGCCGGCGAGGGTCGCGGCGACTTTGTCGGCCCGGTCGTTGATCTCCTGATAACTCAACTCAGTCCCTTCGAAGATCGTGGCAGTCTTAGCGGCGTTGGTTGCGACGCATTTCTCGAACGCGCGCCAAGCGAAGTCCTCGCGACCGTCAAATGGTCCGTCGACGTCATTGGCCGCCGTGGTGTTTTCGAGCACCGATTCCGCGACGAACCGGGCTGGCGCGTCGCCGATGGCGACGTCCGCATTGGCGGCCAGCGTCTTTAGAATATCCACATAGACGTCGGTCCATTGGTTGATGGTGTCGACGTCATAGAGCGCAGTGCGATAGTCCCAAGAAATCGAAAGGTGCGCTTCGGACTCGATGATGTTGAAGAACATGTCCGAATAGTTCGCAACCCGGACATTCTCGTGAGCGTTGACGGCGCACCCGGGCATCTTCAAGTTGGAAAGGTACTTGCTGTAGTTGAAAACGATCTCGGACAAGGGAAGCCGGCCTTCGTCAGCGGTGGCCTCGATCGCCTGGGCGATGGCGCTGAACGACGCGGCTTGGTGTTCCAATGCGCGGAGCACCGCCATCTGAGTGTCGCGGATATAGTCCGACGCCCGCGCGTCAAGTGGCGCTTTTAGCCTGATTGGCAAGATGTTGACGCAATAACCGACGGTGTTGATCCCGGTCGCCGCCTGGCCCGCCGCCGGCGCGGAGATCACGAAATCTTCTTGACCCGACAAGCGCGCCATCAATATGCCGAATGCGGAGAACAGCGTGGAGTTGAGGCTGACGCCGAGTTTCTTGCTGGTTTCTTTCAAGTCCTTCAGCAGGCCGCCGTCGATATGACGCTGCACGGTATGGCCTTCCACGGAACGTTCCTTGCCGCGCGGGCGATCAAGCGGCAGATCGAGAAGGTCCGGGACGCCGTCGGCGAAAACTTCTTTCCATTGCGCCAATGCTTCGGCTTGCTCGGGGCTATTGGAAGACCGAGCGGCGACGAAATTCCGAAATGGTTGGGTCTCGACGATATTGGCGGCGCGATTTTCGCAGGCCGCAGCGTAGCGCTCGACGATCTCATTGACCACGATGCTGGCGGAATAGCCGTCGAAAACAATGTGGTGGCAATAGATGACGAAGATATGGCGCTCAGCGCTGAGGCGCACGAGCATCGCTTTGAAGAGCGGGCCGTTGTCGAGATCGAACGTCGTCATCGCCGCTTGGGCCAGCAGATCGTCCATGGCGGCGTCGCGATCGGCGTCAGCGACGTCTTCGAGGTTGATTTGCTCCAGGGCGATCGCGGCGTCTGGATCGACCCATTGGGTCTGTGCGTCTTCGTCGAAACGCAGGGAAAACGCTTCGTGGTTCGACAATGTGTCGATGACCGCTTTTTCAAAAAGGTCTTGATCGAGCGCGCCGTCGATGGTGATCGAGTCGGATTCATTGAACGCGCATGAAGCGATGGGATCGATTTTCGAGGCGAGCCAAAGGGTGCGCTGGGAGTCGCTGATTGGATAGCGGCGGACTTGGCTTGGCGGCGGCGCCACGCCTTCGCGCAAGGGCAGAACGCCATCGCGCTGCATTTCATAAATGCTGTCCTTCGCCGCCTGGATGACCGCGTCGATGTCGTCGTCGGTATGGGCGGCGGTGACGTAGCTGGGAAAATTCTCCAAGACATGAACGCCGCGCAGACGCATATGGTAGAAGAACAAGGTCGCCAGCTCCGAGGGCTCCTCCATGCGAATGAACATTTGCGACGCGAAGTGCGCCACGTGGCATTCGACGCCGCGTTCGTCGAAGAAGGCGTTGAGACTGGTCGCCAGACGCGTCGTCATTCGGTTGACGTTGTCTTGCAAGGCCGGCCCCGCCGACTTGATGTATTGCAACGAGGCGTAGGCGGCGGCGATCGCCAAGGGATGACGCACGAACGTGCCGGCGAAGAAGGTTACCCCGGCGGTCGGCTTGCTGTCGTCGCCATACCGCCATTGTCCGCCATCGAACGTATCCATGAATTTCGCTTGACCGGCGACGACGCCGATCGGCATGCCGCCGCCGATGATTTTGCCGTAAGTCGCGAGGTCGGCCTTGATGCCGAAATATTCTTGCGCCCCGCCGGGCCGTATGCGGAAGCCGGTGATCACTTCGTCAAAGACGAGCACGATCTCTTTTTCTTCGGTGAGAGCGCGCAGGGTTTTCAAAAATTCCTTTGGTTGGAACTCCGGACGCCGGCTCTGCACTGGCTCGACCAGGACCGCGGCGATATCGTCTGCGTTTTCACGAATAACGTCGAGGGCGCGCTCTTCGCCATAGTCGAGGGCCAAGACGTTCTCCACTGAATTGAAAGGAATGCCCGGCGCTAACGGCATGGTTTTGTCGGCCCCGACGCCGCGCACCAGCACTTCGTCAAAATTGCCGTGATAATCGCCTTTGAAGACGACGATCTTGTCGCGGCCGGTGATGGTGCGCGCAATGCGGATCGCCGCCTGCACCGCTTCGGAGCCGGTGTTGACCCAGCTCACACGGTCCATGCCCGTCAGTTCGCACAGAAGACGCGCCGCATCGCCGGCATGGGGCGTCTGCGGACCAACTTCGTATCCGTCGTCTAATTGCTCGCGCAGGGCGTCGACGACGAATGGCGCGCGATGGCCGAAAAAGTTCGGCCCGAATCCGTTGAGAATGTCGATATAGCGATTGCCGTCCACGTCCCACAGGTGCGCGCCTTCGGATTTTTTGACCATGATCGGATAGACGAGTTCCTTCCACAGCGGATTGAATCCTGCCGCCGTGCGCGGATCGGCGTGGACGTCGCGGTCGCGCTGGGCGGCGGCCTTCGAAGTCGCCGTGCGGGCGTTGTAGCGCGCGATGAGGTCGGCCACATGGGACCGCTCGGCGTTGCTGAGCCCGCGTTCCTCGCCGCCGATTTGCGGTCCGAAGCCGGCTGGCGTCGTTGGTTTATTGTCATTGGTCTCTGCGGGCTTCGCGGCCGCCGCTGTCGATGTCGCCGTCGCTGTCGGGGCTGGGGCTGGCGCCGGGGCGGGCGCGGCGATGGCGGGCTCGGCTTGCGCGACAGGTTGCACGCCGGCGCGCGCCGCTTGCAGCAACTCCAATTGTTTGCCCATGAGCGCCACTTGTTCCGCCAACACCGCCGCGAGGCCAGACCCGCCGCCGTTAAGGGGCGCGGTCGATGCTGGGGCGGCGGGCGCAGCGGGCGTCAACGCCGGCATAGGCGCAGGCGAAGCGACTGGCGAAGCGACTGGCGCGGCGACTGGCGCAACGACTGGCGCGGTCGGCGTCTCCTGAATTGACGCTGCTTCGGTTGGCGTTTCCGGCGGCGGGGCGACGGGCGCGGCCTCAGCGGGCAGAATTCCGTCCAGCCATTCGGCGAGGGCTGCGATGCTCGGCTGCTCGGCGATCAGCTGGCGAAAGACGATCTTGGTTGCGAATTCTTTTTGATAGACCGCCGCGAG
>CAYWWL010000261.1:0-3486 GCA_964461925.1 uncultured Caulobacterales bacterium
GGTCATGATCGCGGTGCCGATATAGATCAGCCATTCGGTGGAAAGGCCAAGGAAACGCTTGGCTTTCAATAGCGCCAGGTCCGGCGATTCCCCCGCCCCTTTCAGCAATGGCTTGCCGAGGACGAAGACGATCAGACCAGCCAACATGCCGATGCCGGCGAGACCGAAGCCGTATTTCCAGCCGTAGGTTTCGCCGAGATAGCCGGCATAGAGCGCGCCGAAGAAAGCGCCGGCGTTGATGCCCACATAGAAAAAGGTGAAGCCGGAATCGCGACGTTTGTCGGTCTTGGAGTAAAGCTCGCCGACGATCGCGGAAATATTCGCTTTCAAGAAGCCGACGCCCATAATGATCAGGGCCAACGAGAAGTAGAAGATATTGAGGATGGTCGGATCCGGGTCCTCGCCCGCGACCACTGGCTCGCCTTCGATCGCCATGCCGCCATGGCCGAGCACCAAGAGCACGGCGCCGATTAGCACCGCCCGGCGTTGGCCGAGATAGCGGTCGGCGAGAACGCCGCCGATAACCGGCATAATATAGACAAGGGTCGTATACGCCCCATAGAGCCCATAGGCCGCGGCTTGGTCGAACAGGAAATGCTTCGTCAGATAGAACACCAACAAGGCGCGCATGCCGTAATAGGAGAAGCGCTCCCACATTTCGGCGAAGAAGAGAATGTACAAGCCTTTTGGCTGATTGCGCATTTGGAACAGGGCCACCAAAAGCCCGATGGCGCCAATTGCGCTGAAAATTAGAATGACGTTCATACTGAGACTTCCCCTCGTAGCATCCGCGACGTTTGTTCGCCTTCGCCGCGCCGGTGAAACCAGCGGCGCGCCCTGCGGCATCTGCCCTGACGATCATCGCCGGACGCCCCCGACGATGGTTAATGGATATTTAGCGGGCAGATATTGGCGGGATTGTGGCGAGGAATCTAGCCCGGCCGAACGGTTCTTGAAGAAATTCAGCCGCTTAGGAGAAATTTGTGGCGCGGTCGACGGCTCTGACGCGAAAATGCGCCGCCGACGACGGCGCCATTGGCGTTATCGCAGCGCAGCGCCGTCTAGCGCCGCGATCCCAGCGACCGGACCAGGCCGACGATGCTGATCGCCAGCCAGATCACCTCGATCACCACCGAGGCGAGATTAAACGTAAAATATAGGGAGATCAGGATCAGCACCGCGCCGATGGCGTTCAGCGCCGGATAGAGCGGCCGTTGCGGATCCATGCGGCCGATCTGCGAGAGGAAATAGGTGGCGACGACGAAACCGACGCCGATCAGTCCGATGCCGTCGGAAAAGCCGAAACCGCCGCCCCCCATGTCGCGTTAGGCCTGCATGGTCCAGCCTTCGACGCCCATCGCCGCTTGCCGCACGGCTTCGGACCGGGTCGGGTGCGCGTGACAGGTGCGGGCGATGTCTTCCGACGCGCCGCCGAATTCGATGACGCTAACCGCCTCGGCGATCAACTCGCCGGCGCCGACGCCGACGATGTGGCAGCCGAGCAGCCTGTCCGTGGTCGCATCGGCCAGGACTTTGACGAAACCATCAGTCTCGTGATTGGTTTTGGCGCGGCTGTTCGCGGCGAACGGAAACTTGCCGACCTTATAGGCGACGCCCGCGGCCTTCAGCTCTTCTTCGGTTTTGCCCACCGACGCGACTTCCGGATAGGTGTAGACCACGTTCGGCACGGCGTCGTAATTCACGTGACCCGGCTTGCCGGCGATCAGTTCAATGCACGCCACGGCGTCGTCTTCGGCTTTGTGCGCCAGCATTGGTCCATGGATGCAGTCGCCCACCGCCCAGACGCCCGGCACATTGGTCTTGAAATGGTCGGTAAGGATGAAGCCCCGCTCGTCGGTGGCGATGCCGACGCGATCAAGGCCGAGGCCCGCCGTATGCGGACGCCGGCCAATGGCCACCAGAACCGCCGTGGCGTCGATGACTTCCGCCTCGCCGCCGGCCGCCGGTTCGACGGACCCTTTGACTTTCGTCTTCATGGTTTCAACGCCGGTGACTTTCGCGCCGAGTTTGAAGTTCACGCCCTGCTTTTTCAGAATGCGTTGGAATTGCTTCGAAACTTCGCCGTCCATCGTCGGCAGAATCTTATCGAGATATTCGACGACGGTGACCTCCGCGCCGAGCCGGCGCCAGACCGAGCCAAGCTCCAGACCGATCACCCCGCCGCCAACCACGACCAGGTGCTTTGGCGTCGATGGGAACGACAGAGCGCCGGTGGAGGAGACGATTTGTTTTTCGTCGATCTCTACGCCCGGCAAAGGCGTTACTTCGGAGCCTGTGGCGATGACGATATGTTTCGCGGCGATGTCCGTGGTCTTGCCGTCGTCATGGGTGACGCGGACCTTGCCCGGCTCGATGATTTCCCCGGCGCCGTACTCGACCTCGACTTTGTTTTTCTTCATCAGATAGTCGACGCCTTTGGTCAGGCCGTCGACGGCGTCGTCCTTCTGGGCGAGCATGGTCGGCAGGTCGAGGGACACGCCGCCGGTCTTGATGCCAAGGCCGGCGAAGTCTTCCCGCGCCGCTTCGTAAAGTTCCGACGCGTGCAATAGCGCTTTCGACGGAATGCAGCCGACATTGAGGCAGGTCCCACCGAGCTTTTTGGTTTCGCGCTTTTCGATGATGACGGCCTTTAGGCCGAGTTGTCCGGCGCGGATCGCCGCATTATAGCCGGCCGGTCCTGCGCCAATGATGACGACGTCGTGCATGAGCGTTCTGATCTTTCCTGTTCGCCGCCGCATCGCATCCTGGACGGGACGCGACGGCCGCGGGCACTAGCGATATGGGCGCACTATTCGAAACTACAATACGATTCGATCCGATAGAGAGGCGATCGAACCGGGCGCCGTCGCGCCAGGGCGACGGCCGGGTTGGGCGCGAACCGCGCCCCACTCGACTTAAAGGTCGAGGAGAAGCCGCTGCGGGTCTTCCAAGTTCTCTTTCACGCGGACCAAGAAGGTGACCGCGCCTTTGCCGTCGACGATGCGATGGTCATAGGACAGCGCCAAATACATCATCGGCCGCACCACGACTTGGTCATTGACGACCACGGGACGCTTTTCGATCCGGTGCATGCCGAGAATGCCCGACTGCGGCGGGTTCAAGATCGGCGTCGACATCAATGATCCGTAGACGCCGCCATTTGAGATGGTGAACGTGCCGCCCTGCATCTCCGCGATGCTAAGCTCGCCGGAGCGCGCCCGGGCGCCGAAGTCGCCGATTTCCGCTTCGATCGCCGACAGGGATTTCTGATCGGCGTTGCGCAGGACCGGCACCACAAGACCTTTGTCGGAGCCGACCGCGACGCCGATGTCGTAATGGTTCTTATAGATGACGTCCGTGCCGTCGATTTCAGCGTTTACGTCCGGCACTTCTTTCAACGCGTGGACGCAGGCTTTCACGAAGAACGACATAAAGCCGAGCTTCACGCCGTGCTTCTTCTCGAACAGGTCCTTGTATTCCTTCCGC
>CAYWWL010000262.1:0-3460 GCA_964461925.1 uncultured Caulobacterales bacterium
CCATTCAGCAATCGCCGTTCCTTATCACTGGCGCGGTCTCGGAAAAAGAAGTCGCCAAGATTTCCGTCGGAGACAAGGGCGAAGCGCGGCTCGCGACGGGCGAGTTCGTGGCCGGGTCGGTGCGGTTCGTCGCCACAGCGGCTGATCCCAGCACCAGGACATTCGACGTCGAATTGGAAGTGCCAAATCCAAACGGCGAGCTACGTGACGGCGTGACCGCAGAGTTCGACATATTCGCTTCCGCCAGCAGCGCTCACCACTTACCGCGGTCGGCATTGACGCTGGACGATCGCGGCCGGATCGGCGTTCGGGTGTTGGACGCGGAGAATTTCGTCCAATTCAACGCCATCACCCTGATCGGCGAGGACGAAACTGGGATCTGGGTCGCCGGCTTGCCGACGACGCCGAAGGTGATTTTGCGGGGTCAGGATTTCGTCCGTGAAGGCCAAGAAGTGAAGGTCGCCGCGCCGGAGATACCACGATGAAGAATATCATCGACGCCGCCTTTTCCAGGGTCAGGGTGGTTTTGACCGCCCTAGTGGTGCTGATCATTCTAGGCTTGTCAGCCTACAATAATATCCCACGGGAATCAGAACCCGACATTAAGGCGCCGTTCGTGCTGATCACGTTGCCGCTGCCCGGCGTGTCGCCAGAAGACGGCGAGCGGCTGCTGGTTCGTCCAACCGAACTGGAGTTGCAAAACGTCGAAGGCCTGCTGCAAATGGACAGCTTGGCCTATGACGGCGCGGCCCAGATTATCTTGGAGTTCCAAGCGTCGATCGACGTCGATCAAGCCGTGCTCGACGTGCGTGAAGCCGTCGATCGTGCGCAATCGGAATATCCCGCCAACGCGGAAGAGCCGATCGTCACGGAAATCAACGCCCAGACCCAATTCCCGATCTTGAGCGTCATCATTTATGGCGATGCGCCCGAACGCACGCTCTACAAAATCGCGCGCCGGCTTCAAGATCGGCTCGAATCCGTCAGCGGCGTTCTCGAAGCGAACCTGACGGGCGCCCGGGAAGAAGTCCTCGAAGCCATCATCTCGCCTGAAACGCTCGAGTCCTACAACCTCACGGAATTGGAAGTCGCCAACGCCGTGACCTCTAACAATCAGCTCGTCACCGCAGGGGCGATCGATCTTGGCGACTCGCGCTTTCCGGTGAAAGTCCCGGGGCTTATCCGCAACGGCGAAGATCTAATGTCCGTACCGGTGCGCGCCAATGGCGACAATGTCGTCACCATCGGCGATCTCGGCGAAGTGCGACGCACCTTCGTCGATCGCCGGGGCTACGCAATCTTCAATGGCGAACCGGCGATTGGCGTCGAATTGAGCAAACGCGCCGGTTTTAATATCGTCGAGACGATTGAAGAAGTGCGTGGCATCGTCGAGCAAGAAGCGACGTTTTGGCCTGAAACGGTCCAACATCGTTTCCTCAATGACGATTCCGTGGTTGTGAACGAGAACCTTGAGGGCCTCACCGCGTCAGTCCTCACCGCCGTTTTGCTGGTGATGATCGTAATCGTCGCCGCCCTCGGCGCGCGTTCCGCGATCATGGTCGGGATAGCCATTCCGACCTCGTTTCTGATCGGCTTTTTGATGCTCTCGCTGTTCGGCTACACGCTGAACATGATGGTGATGTTCGGCCTCGTCCTCGCGGTGGGGATGCTGGTCGACGGCGCCATCGTCATCATTGAATTCGCCGACAGACGAATGGCGGAAGGCGCAGGCCGAACTGAAGCTTATTCCGAAGCGTCAAAGCGCATGTTCTGGCCAGTGATCACGTCCACGGCGACGACCCTCGCCGCCTTCTTGCCGTTCCTGTTTTGGAACTCCATGGTCGGCGAATACATGAAATTCCTGCCAGTCACGCTGATCTTCATTCTGACCGCGTCTTTGCTTGTGGCGCTTATCTTCCTGCCAGTGCTTGGCTCGGTTTTCGTGTTGCCGGCCGGATTGAAGAAACGTTTTAACATCGTCGGCAAAACAGACGGCCAACCATTGGCGGAAATCCAAGAGATCGACCCACGCAGCCTCGACGGCCCGATCGGCGCCTATGCTCGATTGATGTCCAACCTGGTCGGTCGACCTATCGCCGTCGCCTGCGCCGCGATCGTCGTCATCACCACATGCGCGACAAGCTTCATCATCGCCAAGCCCGACTTGGAATTCTTCATCCGCAGCGACAATGAAGAAGTGAATCTGATCGTTTTGGCGCGCGGCAATTTATCCGCGAAGCAACAAATCGATCTCGTCCGCCAGGTGTCCGCTCGCGTGGAAGGTCACCCCGCGATTGAAAACATTTATCTTCAAACCGGACCTGGCTTCGGCCGCTCGAATGACTTGCCTTCGGAGGCGATCGGCCAAGTCGGCATCGACCTCGTCTATTATTCCGATCGTCCGCATTCGCGTCTGCTGATGGAGGAGTTCCGTCAGCTCACCGCCGACATTCCGGGCACGATCGTCGAGGTTCGCCAACGAGAGGGCGGCCCGCCGATTGGCAAAGACGTCCAAGTTGAAATTTCGGGTCCGAACTTCGACGTGATGATCGCCGCCGCGAAGAAAGTGCGCGCCTATGTCGATCGCGCCACCGGCGAGATCAATGGCGTCGAAACGCCAATCTATCTTGACCAGGAAGACACGCTTCCCTTGCCCGGCATCGAATGGTCGATCGAACTCGACCGCGCCCTCGCCGGCCGCTACGGGCTGTCGGTCCAACAAGCCGGCGCCGTTCTACAATTGGTCACCGACGGATTGCTGGTAGACCGCGTCCGGCCTGACGATTCCGAAGAAGAAATCGACATTCGGGTTCGCTACCCGGAGGAACACCGAAATATTTTCGCGCTCGACAAAGTGCGGGTGCAATCGCCTGTGGGATCGATTCCAGTGACGAATTTCGTGAGTCGCGAACCAAGGGCGAAGATCGATCGGATCGCCCGTCGCAATGGCCAGCGCATCATTGAGGTGAAAGCGAACGCTAACACCCTCAATCCGCAGGCCCAAGTCAGTCAAGACGACGCCATCGCCGACATGAAACGGTTCTTAGCGGAGACTGATCTCGGCGACGGGGTGACCGCGATCATTCGCGGGGCGGACGAAGAGACCGCGGACGCGGCAAGCTTTTTCGGCGCAGCGATGACTGCGTCGATGTTCATGATCGCCATGATCTTGCTGTTGGAGTTCAACAATTTTTATCACGCAGCGCTGACCCTGACCGCCGTGATATTCTCCGTCTTCGGCGTGCTTCTCGGCGTGGCGCTATCGGGTCAATATTTGAGCGTGATCATGACCGGCGTCGGGATCGTCGCGCTCGCCGGCATCGTCGTGAACAACAATATCGTCCTTATAGATACATTTCAGCACCTGCGGCGACGCGGCCTCGCCGTCGAAGACGCGGTGGTGCGCACGGCGGCGCAGCGCATTCGCCCGGTATTGCTGACGACAGTGACGACGATCCTC
>CAYWWL010000263.1:0-3457 GCA_964461925.1 uncultured Caulobacterales bacterium
CCCAAGACGCCGCCGGCGGCATCCAGGTGATCACTGCGGCCATGCCGGCGGCGAAGCCCGCGGCCACGAACCCGGCCCAGATCACCCGCCGCGCCCTGGCGTAGCCGTAGACTTCGGTCATCACGTCGCCGAGCACATAGGAAAGCGGAAAGAACAGAACGCCGGCGCCCAAGGTGAAACCGCCGACGTCGGCGACCTTGCCGGCGCCGATTATATTGGAGCAGACGATGATCACGCAGGTCGCCGCCATCAGGAAATCGTAATAGCGAAACCGTTGCGCCGAGACGGCCGCCCCGTCGGAAATCTTGTCAATCATGATCGATCCTTATTCGGCTCTTATTCAGCGTCCGATGGGTCCGCCGCCGGCGCGTCCCAACCGCGCCAGCCTGGACCGCGGACCACTCGGCCGGCTTTCGCCCCGGTGTGAACTCCGTCGACGATGGTCGGCGCGCCATTGACGAAAACATGGGAGACGCCGGTCGATAATTGATGCGGCTCGGCGAAGGTGGCGTGATCCTGCACGCGCGCCGGATCGAAGACGACGATGTCGGCGTACATGCCCGGCGCCAGGCCGCCGCGGTCGCGCAGCTTCAAGTTCGCCGCCGGCAAGGAGGTGAGCCGACGGATCGCTTCTTCAAGCGTAATGATCTTCTCGTCGCGCACGTATTTGCCGAGCACTCGGGCGAAATTGCCATAAGCGCGCGGATGGGTGCTCTGCTCGAGGAACGCGCCTTCAGGCGCCGTCGCGCCGCCGTCGGAGCCGAAGCTGACCCATGGCAAGGCGATCTTCTTACGGACATTGTCCTCGGACATGATGAAATAGACGACCTGCACGCGGCTATCGTCTTCGATCACCAGATCGATCACAGCGTCTTCCGGCGACACCCCGCGCTCGGCGGCGACCTCGGCGACCGTCTTGCCGATATATTTGCGCATCTCCGGCGAGCGAAAGCCGACCAGCAAAACGCCGTCCGGGCCGCCGGCGTGGAGCATGCGGTTTTCAAACCCGCCAGTGGGTTCGCGCATCTCCGCGATCACCCGAGCGCGGATCTCCGGCTGTTTCAGCCGACCCACCCACGCGTCGTGCCCGCCTTCCTGCACCCAGAGCGGCATCGACGCGTTCAGCCCCGTCGAGCTCGCCGGGTAGGTGTACATATCCGCCGTGATCTGAAGACCTTCGGCCTGGGCGGCTTCGACATTTGCGATCACCTGATCGAGCTTCGGCCAATTTTCCCGGCCGCCGGCTTTCAAATGATAGATCTCCGCCGGCGCGCCGGTCGCCCGGGCGATGCCGATCAGTTCGTCCGCCGATTCCACGAGCCGGCCCGCTTCGCTGCGCAAATGCGAGATATACATGCCGCCATAGGGCGCGGCGGCGGCGACCAAAGCCGTCAGCTCCGCGGTGTCGGCGAAATTCGCCGGGGCGTAAATCAACGACGAGCCGACGCCGAGGGCGCCCTCCTCCATGGCGTCGCGGACCAAGGCCTGCATGCGTTCGAGCTCGTCGTCCGTGGCCCGGCGATTGTCATAGCCGACTTCATGGATGCGCAAGGACGTTGCGCCGACGAACGAGGCGACGTTCGGCGAGACGCCGCGCGCTTCGAGAAACTCTAAATACTCGCCAAGGCTTGTCCAGGGAATCTCCTCCATGCCGGTATCTTCATTGCGGCGAAGCATGTCTGCCTTCATGGATTCGTTCAGCGGTCCCCATGAATAGCCTTCGCCGAAGACTTCCAGCGTCACCCCTTGGGCGACGTCGGCGAGACCGCGGCCGTCGACGATCAAATCCGTCACCGCCCAGCTCAGCATGTTGATGAAGCCCGGCGCCACCGCAGCGCCGGCGGCGTCGTATTCCGTCGTCGCGGTCTTGTCGCCGAGATCGCCCACGGCGGCGATTCGATCGCCGATCACGGCGACGTCGCCGGGCGCCCCAGGGGCGCCGCTGCCGTCATAGATGACGCCATTGCGGACGATAAGATCATAGTCGGGCTGCGGCGCGGCCGCAGGCGTTTGTTCTCCAGCGCATGCGGTCAGACCCACCATCGCAGCGAGCGCCGCCAGCATTCGTTTCTTCATCGCCCTCTCCATCGCCTGGCGCGCCGCGTCGGGCGCGCATTCTTTACGCGTCGGACACGGTATCGGGTTTTCCCGCATTTGACAGCGCCTTGATGACGCCCCGCAGGGTGCGCACCTCGCCGTCCGTCAATCCCGCCCGGGCCAACGCCACCGTAAGATTGCGCTCCCGCACCGGCCGTTTCTCCGGCGGATGAAAATAATCCACCGCCTCGAGCGCCTCGAACAAGTGCGCCATCAAGCGATCGAAATCATCCTTCGTCGCCGGCGTCGCCGCATCGAGATCGCCGCGCCACGGGGCCATGCCGGACGCCGTGGCCCATTCATAGGCGACCACGAGGGCCGCTTGGCCGAGATTGAGCGAGGCGAAGGCCGGGTTGACGGGGATCGAAATCACCGCGTCGGCGCGCAAGACGTCATGGTTCTCAAGCCCGCGCCGTTCCGAGCCGAACATCACCGCGCATTGCTGCCCGGCCGCGATCCGGCTGCGCATCGCCGCCGCCGCCTGATCCGGGGTCAGCACCGGCAGGCGCATTTCCCGCGGCCGCGCCGTGGTCGCTAAGACATAGTGTTGGTCGGCAAGCGCCGCGGCGGTGTCCGGGAAGACCGTCGCCTCTTCGATCACGGCGCTGGCGCCGGAGGCCATCGCCGTCGCTTTTTCATTGGGCCAGCCATCCCGCGGCGCAACAAGACGCAGCCGGGTTAGGCCGAAATTCAGCATCGCCCGCGCCGTCGCGCCGATATTCTCGCCCATTTGCGGATTGACCAGCACCATGGTCGGGCCCGGCGCGAGAGAATCCACCGCGCCGCGGCGGGATTGGCTATTGGAATCATGTTCGGTCATAGACTGGCTGTGATAGGGGCGAACGGCGGACAAAACAATTCCGACCTGCTGGCGGCGTTAGGGCTTTGCGCCGAGCAATCGACATTGCTATAGGCATGGCGACGCTGGGACGGCGGCGCGCAAGCGGCGGCTGTCCCGATCCGAATTTATGATGACCCAGCAGTTAAGGCAGGCCGCTCAATGACCAAAATCAAAGTCGACAATCCCATCGTTGAAATGGACGGCGATGAGATGACCCGGATCATCTGGCAGATGATCAAGGACAAATTCATCCATCCCTATCTCGACATCGACTTGAAATATTTCGACCTCGGCATTGAGGCCCGCGACAAGACCGACGACCAAATCACCATCGACGCGGCGAACGCGACGAAAGAACACGGCGTCGCCGTCAAGTGCGCGACCATCACCCCGGACGAGGCGCGGGTCGAGGAATTCGGCCTGAAGAAAATGTGGCGCTCGCCGAACGGCACGATCCGCAACATTCTTGGCGGCGTTGTTTTCCGTGAGCCAATCATTATTCGCAACGTGCCGCGCCTG
>CAYWWL010000264.1:0-3436 GCA_964461925.1 uncultured Caulobacterales bacterium
AGCGACGAGGGCGGTGGGCGCGTGCGATATTTGATCGGTAAGCTGACGATATGCACCAATAAGTTGCGGCGAGAGATCCCGGCGCCGTTCGTTCGAGGGCGCGGCGCGGGCGTTCGCGCCGCATGGTTTTTTTCCGGCTTGATCGACGAAAATAACGACGATAGCGTTGACGTGGGGAAGGCTGGATCGCGGTGGTTTCCATCGAAGCGGCGCGCCCTAACGAAGTTGTGTATGCATACGGAGTTAATGCGCTGGGGCGCATGTCTATCAACGGGGAACACTAGCCAGATGAAGAAGTTTTATGATCGCCGCGTCGACGACGCGGCGGACGCCGCAGTTGCGTCCCATGAGCAGGCCAATCGACGCGACTTGCTGCTCGGCGGCGTCGGGCTGACCGCCGCCGCGGCGGCCATGACGCCCGGCGCGGCGTTCGCCAGGGCGCCTTTCGGGTCGTCGCCATTTAATTCGTCTTCCGGCGCCGCCGCCTTCGGCAATCCGGACATTCGCCAATCCGAGGCGTTGGCGATCCGCGCTAAAGCTGCGTCAATTCAGTTTCGCGCGACGCCGCGGACCGACCAAGAGGTGAATAGCGACGAAGAAGACTATGACGATTATCGCGGCAATTTCTCCAAGACCCTTGTTCATAACGATCTCGGCGAAGTGGATCCGGTTTCGTATCAAAGCCTTTTGACGGCGCTTCGGACCAATCGCGAGCAAAAATACGAACAGATCATTCTCGACGACACGGTGCGGACGCGGAAGCTCGCCAATCCGCAAGGCGCGTATAAGTTCGACATGTCCGGTCTTGATTCCCACGCCACGCGGATGCGACCGGCGCCGGCCTTCGCCAGCTTGGAGACCGCGGCGGAGATGGGCGAGGTCTACGCCAAGGCCGAAGCCCGTGACATTCCCTTCCGCCGGTTCGACATGAATGATAAAATCATGCGCATCGTCGACGATCTAAACGCGTTCAGCGAAACCGTCGGCCCGACCGAGTTCGGCGCGGTCACGCCCGCCACTGTGTTTCGCGGGGCGACGCCGGGGGAGCTGATCGGTCCCTATATCTCTCAATTCCTTTTGCGTGACATTCCGTTCGGCAATAACGCCATCGTTCAGCGTTACCAGTCGCCGACGCCGGGCGTCGATTTCATGACGAACTATGACGAATGGCTGACCGTGCAGCGGGGCGGGGTTCCCGGATCGCTGTCGAAGTCCGGCGCGACGTACATTTACAATGCGCGCTCCCTTGGCGAGTACGTGCATATCGACGTGTCTTTCCAGGCCTATCTGCACGCGGCCCTGATCGCGCTCGCGCTTGGTCCGGACGCATTGTGCACGCAAAATCCGTATCTGGAGTACGAGACCCAAGGCAATTTCGTCAGCTTCGGCCCGCCGGACATCGTCGATTTGCTCACCAGGGCGGCGAACTTGGCGCTGACCGGGGCGTGGTATCAGAAATGGCTCGCCCATCGTCGTCTTCGCCCGGAAACCTATGGCGGACGCCTGCACAATCAGAAGATCGGCGCCAAGGACTACGGCCTGCCGGACGAGATCGTCGGATCGCGGATCGTCGGACGCGCCTTTGCCGAGAACGGAACCTATCTCTTGCCGATGGCGTTCGCCGAAGGTTCGCCGACGCACCCGGCCTATCCGGCCGGCCACGCCACGGTCGCGGGCGCTTGCGTGACGATCTTGAAGGCCTTCTTCCGGGAGGACTTCGAGATGACCGGAAATGTCGAAGCCAATGACGACGGCACGGCCTTGCGCGACGTTCCGGGCGCGCTCAAGCTCGGCGACGAGTTCAACAAGCTCGCCAGCAACGTCTCCTTAGGACGCGACTGGGCCGGGGTGCACTATCGATCGGACGGCGTCGACGGCAATCTGGTCGGCGAACAACAGGCGATCGGCCTATTGCAGGATTATAGCCTCACTTATAATGAGCGCTTCGATGGTTTCGTCCTGACCAAGTTCAACGGCCAGAAAATCAATATTAAGCACGGCAAAGTGCGAAACCTCGCCTAAGCGGTCGGGCGCGAGAAGGCGGTCGACGCCCTAGGGGCGACGCCTTGTCGCGATAGATGATCATGCCGAGCCCTCATCGCAGCGCGCCAATATGGCGCGCTGCGCGACCCCTGCACCGGGGAGGTCAGCTAAAGTTTCAGCCGATGCTCAGTCGGTCCGCGCCATGGCGTTGAGCGAGCGCTCTAGCGGACCTGCAGCGAGAGTTCCAATGAAACTTCACCGGCGTTAATTGATTTTAGGGCAAATCAGTAGACGCTCCCACGACACGCCATTCGCAACCAAAAAGACCGCCACATGACCACCCTCGATCACAGGCTCGTTGTCGCGCGTTATCCCAACGCCGGCATTGGCGACCACATCGCCTGCCTAATCGGCGCTTGGTACTATGCAAAGCAGACCGACCGGACGCTCGTCGTCGACTGGCGCGGGTCGCGCTTCAATACGGACCCCACGTTGACGAAAAACGGTTTTGGGCGGCTATTTGACGAAACGGACAATTTCGTCGGTGTTAAGACGATCTGCGGGGACGAGGTCAGCGACGTCGACTATATGACGCCGATATTTCCGGAAAAATGGACCTTGGATAATTTGGCGGAAACGGCGCACCAGCCGCATACGGCGGCTGAAGTTGCGACGGTCAATGCTCTGGCGACTTCGGGCCAGGCGCGGCCAGAGCCGACGATTGTCTTCAACCAGCACATCCATCCGAGCCCGCCGCGCGATGAGGTTCGACAATTTCTACGGGCGCTTCGCGTCGCGGCTCCGATTCGCGCGAAGGCGACGGACATTTGGCGCGAGCTCATTGGCGATCAGCCCGCCATCGCCATTCATGTTCGACACGGCAATGGAGAGAATATCGGGGCGCGCGCCGCGTATTGGCTTGGCCCGACGCAGCTTATTCGCCAATTAAGGCTGAACGCCCAGATTGATATGCATGGATCGCAGGTGAAAGGGCGGTTCGCCGACAATATGGCGGAATCCCTCATTCCGTCCACAGAGCTTGACGCAAGTCAGGCGGCGTTTTTGCGCGCCATCGCGAGGCAGTTCCGAAAAATGCAAAAGCAAGCCGGTCTCGGCAATGCGCGGCCGATTCTGTTTTGCGATTCGCCGATGGTGGCGGATGCATTGCCGACATATTTGCCCGATGTGGCGGTCCCGCCGAAGAGCTTCGTCGCGTCAGGCGCCGGCCCGCTGCACGCCGTTTCACGCGGCGACGGCGGCGCGAATTCGGTCGGCTCGCAGATCATCATGGACATGATGATCGAGCTTGAGCTGATGCGCCGCTGCGACGCTCTCGTCTGCATGGAGAGTAATTTCTCGATGATGAGCCGAATTGAGCTGGACGAAGAAAGAATCCACCGCCTTCGCCCCTCGACCGTAAATCGGCTTATTGTGAGAGCGACGGACCGTCTTT
>CAYWWL010000265.1:0-3434 GCA_964461925.1 uncultured Caulobacterales bacterium
ATCTTGATGATCGACCCGGCGATGGCGCGGTTGGTGCTCGGTTTGGGCGGCCCAGGGGTCTTGATCATGGTCTTCGAGGCCGCCTTGTTCGGCGTTCTGATCGCTTATGACGTCACCCGGTTCAAGCGGCCCCATTGGGCCAGCCTGCTCGGCCTCGGGCTCTACGCCGGGGCGATGACGTTTAAGATGAACGTGGAGTCCATGGCCTGGTGGCCCGGCTTCATGCGGGCGCTTTTCGGCTAGGGCGCGCCGCGGCGTTAGGCTTATTCCGCCGCTTCCGATTGGCGCTCGGCGTCCGCCGGCGGGGTCAGTCGTTCCGGCGCCGGCGTGTGCGGATTGCCGTTGAGGATATGGGCCTCGGCGCGGACGAATTGCGGCAGCCGCACCCGCGCGCCTTGACGCCGCGGGAAGGCGGCGCACGCGATCGTGCCTTTGCCTTTTTCCGATTGCAGGGCGAGCAGGCCGTTCTGCAATTTCATCAGGCTGGTGGACAAGGCCAGCCCGAGACCCGAGCCGCGCCGGCCGCTCAAGGAATGGTGCCGGTCGGCGGTTTCGAACGGCGCGCCGAGGCGCTGCATCAATTCCGGATCGACGCCGCCGCCGGTGTCCGCGACGATCACGCTGACGCTGTCGAGATCGGCCTCCACGGTGAGCGACACTTCGCCCCCCGCCGGGGTGAAATTGATCGCGTTCGACAACAGGTTCAGCACCACCTGTTTGGCGGCGCGCTGATCGGCGAAGGCGGCCGGCGCATGGCCCACGGCGACGTTCAATTTCACGCCGGCGTCGTTCGCGCGCTTGGCGACGAAGCGGCCGCACTCCATCAGCATTTTCTCGAGCTCAAGCCGGCCCGGCTCCAAGGTGATGCGCCCGGCTTCGATCTTCGACATGTCGAGAATGTCTTCGATCAACTCCAACAAATGCTGGCCCGAGGAGAGGATGTCCTGGACATATTCCTTGTACTTCGGATCGCCGAGGGGGCCGTAAAGCTCCGACTGCATGATCTCGGAGAAGCCGTTGATCGCGTTCAGCGGGGTGCGTAGCTCATGGCTCATATTAGCGAGAAACTCGCTCTTCGAGCGGTTGGCGTCTTCCGCCCGCCGCTTGGCCATTTCGTATTTCTCCATCGTGTCGGAGAGATCCCGGCGCGAGGATTGCAGGTCGGCGACCAGCTCCTTCAATTCGCGTTCTTTCTTCTTCTGCTGCTGGGCGCGGCGCTTCATGTCGGTGACGTTGGCGGCGACGCAGACCATGCCGCCTTCCGCCGTGCGCCGGCGCGAGACCGCGAGCCAGCGGTCCCGGGGCAAAGCGACCTCGACGCTTTGCTGGTCGAAGGCCGCGTCCGGGGCGAAATAATTGGTGACGATATTGCCGCCGACCCGGGCCGCGCGGGCGACTTCCTCGGCCGACATGCCGACCCGCAAAGTGCGCGCGTTCAAGCGGAAGATCGAGGCGAAGCGACGGTTCCACACCGCCAGCCGGCCTTGCCCGTCCCATAGAACGAAGGCCTCGGTGATGCTCTCGATGGCGTCCTTCAAGCGCATTTGCGCGATCGCCGCGGCCGGGGAGAACACTTCCGCGCCGGACAGATCGACGGCGACGCCGGCACGCTTCATCCGCGTCGCGTCCGGCGAGGTTCTGAAATAGGCCCGCGACCAGCCGCCATGGGGGCTGCGCAGCCGGATGACGCCGTCAATCGCGCCGGCGGATTCCCCGGAGAAGATCGACAGCGCCGTGCGCAGGTCCTCCGGATGCACCAGGGCGGAGATTTCCCGTAGGCTGAACAACCGGTCCCGGGCGCCGAGGCCCAAGGGCTCGAGGAACGAGCGCGAGAAGCCGACGGTGCGCTGTTTCGGATTGAAGCGCCAAGTGCTGGTGCGGCCGGCGGCGAGGGCGTCTTGGGATTGATGCAAGGCGTCGATGGCGCCGCGGGCGCGATCGGTGGCGAGGCTTTGGCGCACGAAGGCGGACATCAGCGACGTGGCGACGAGGCCGATGGCGGCGAGCAAGAAGGCGTAGGTGACGTAGACCGGGGTGCGCAGATAAAGATCCCGGGCCGGGGCCGCGATCATCACCGCGCCGCCGCGATCAAGCGCGATCCAGGACGCCGTGGCTTCGCCGGTGGCGAGGTCCAATTCTCCGGCGCCGCTGCGCTCAAGCGGCAGGGCGCCGAGCACCGTGGTCGACAGATCGATACGATCCGCCGCGCCCAGCACCGAAAGGATGTCGCCGCCATTGGACAGATAGGCGGCGACGGAAACGCCCCCTGGATGGCAGCCGGCGAGCACGTCGCGCACCCCATCGCCGGTGACGGCTGCGGTGTTCATGGCGGCGGCGCACGCCGTCGCGGCGCGGTCGACCCGCAGCTTGGTCTCCACCCGGCGGGCTTCGCCTTCGTCATGGACTTTGCCGGCGAAGATCGCCGCCAGGGCGACGATGAACATGCCGGTGAGCAGCATCAAGCGGCGACCGGAGATCTGCGCCGTGGTTTTCGAGCTGTCTTGTTTGCGCCGATTATGGGCGATCGCGGGAGGCGCGGGAGGCGCGGGAGGGGTATCAGCCATGTTTGACGTCATTCTTGTTTAAGGCGTGAAGAGCGCCGCCGAAACGTATCGGTTGTTTACCTTTTTGAAACTATTCCTGTTCGCGCGTCTATGTCACGCCCTGGAAGCCGCGACGACGGGGGTTTTTTTACCCTTCGCCGGCGCCGCGAACGGACCATAAGCGCTGAGTTTCATTCTGCGATTCTAAGTTTTCCCCAGATGGTCAAGGGGCGGTCCCTTGACCATCCGCGCCGGCGTGGCGGACGCGGTCAGGCGTCGCCGATCAGGCGGGTGAGCATTTCGGTCAAATTGCGCGACGGCTGGCCTTGATCGAGGATCCCTTGCAAGGCCGTCTTCGCGGCTTGGCGCCGGGTCGGCTCAAGCCGCGACCATTGCTCCAAGGCGGTGGTGAGCCGCGAGGCCAATTGCGGGTTGAGCTTGTCGAGGCGGGCGATCTGCTCGCCGAAAAAGCGATACCCAGCGCCGTCGGCGGCGTGAAAGCGCTCGATATTGGCGTTGGCGAAAACCCCGATCAGGGCCCGCACTTTGTTCGGCGTCTTCTCGTCATAGGCTTCGTGGGTCAGCAGCGCTTTGACTTGCTCCAAGGCGTCGGGGTCGGGCCGCAGGGCGCGCCAGCCGAGCCATTTGTTCACCACCAAGGAATTGGCGCGCCAATCTTCATAGAAATCGGCCAAGGCTTTGTCCCGCAACGGGCTGGCGCTGGCGGCGAGGATCGCCACGGCGGCGGCGCGGTCGGTCATGTTCTTAGCGCTCTCGGCCTGGGCCGCGGCGAGGTCGTCGCGTCCGTCCGCCACCAGCAGCGACAAGGCCGCGGCGCGAAGCGCCCGGCGCCCGGCCTGCGCGGCGTTTGGCTCGAACGGCGCATCGCTG
>CAYWWL010000266.1:0-3427 GCA_964461925.1 uncultured Caulobacterales bacterium
CGCCTGGCGACCCGCACCGTGCGCGACGAGGGCCCCGGCAGGGGCCTCGCCTTCGACCATGGCGCCCAATTCCTGCCCGCTAAGGGCCCGGACTTTAGCCGCTTCCTCGCCGATCTCGCCGCCGACGGCGGCGCTGCGCCCTGGACCATGCGGCGGGCCGAGGTCGGATTGATCGGCGACGGCGAGCCCGCCCTGGTCGGCGCGCCGCGGATGAACGCGTTGATCGCGCCCCTCGCCGACGGCCTCGATATCCGTCTACAGAGCGTTGTTACGCGCCTCGCCCCCCATCAAGACGGCGTCGCCGTGGCGATCGACGGCCAAGAACCGCTATGGTTCGACCGCGCCATCGTCACCGCGCCGGCGCCGCAAACCGCCAATCTCGCCGCAGCCTTTCCTGAGATCCGCGCCGCGGCGACCGCCGCGCGCTATGCGCCGAATTGGACGGTGATGGCGGCGCTTGATCATCCGTCGCCTGATTGGAATGTCGCGCGGCCCGCCCCGGACGCTTCTCCCTTGGCTTGGATCGCGCTCAACAGTTCGAAACCCGGCCGCGCCGGCGGCCTCGCCTGTTGGGTCGGCCAGGCGCAAGAGGCGTTCAGCGAGGCGCATTTGGAGGACGACAAGGAGCCGATCGCCGCGCGCCTCGCCTCGGCGCTCTTGGCCGCCGTGGACGCGCCGCCCGCAAGCCTCGTCTACGCCGTCGCCCATCGCTGGCGATACGCGCTCGTGACGCAGCCGGTCGGCGCGCCGTTCGTCGCCGACGCCAGCGGACGCTGTTTCGCCGCCGGCGACTGGCTCCTCGGCGCCAACGCCGAAGCCGCTTATCTCAGCGCCGTCGCCGCCGCCGAGGCGGCGCTCGCCAGCCTTTAACCCCGCCTCGCACGACAAAACAGCCGCCGGCCGCGAATAAAAAAGGGGCGACGCTAGCGGCGCGTCGCCCGTAAAGGTGAAAGACAAAATGCCTTTTACGCGTGGGAGTTTATCGCTGATGGAGCCTTGCTACTTGGCGAACTCCGGATAGGCTTCGAGCCCCAGCTCCACCCGGTCGAGGCCGAGCTGTTCGTCCTCGCTGGTGGCGCGCACGCCCATGGTCACTTTCAACCCGGTCCAGACCAGGAAGCTCGCGGCCGAGACGAAGACGCCGACCAGAATGACGCCGACCAATTGACCGAGGAAGGTCGGTCCGGCCTCCGTCCACGGCACGATCAACGTCCCCCAGATGCCGCAGAACAAGTGCGCCGGGATGGCGCCGACCACGTCGTCGATCTTGAACCGGTCGAGCAATGGAATCGTCAAGGTGACGATCACGCCGCCGACGGCGCCGATCAACAAAGCTTGCCACACCACCGGCTCCAATGGCTGGGCGGTGATCGACACCAAGCCGCCAATGGCGCCGTTCAAGACGATGGTCAGGTCGATCTTCTTGTACAAGGTCCGGGTTAGGATCAACGCCGCGACGACGCCGCCGCACGCGGCCATGTTGGTGTTGACCACGATCTTCGCCACCGAGAAGGCGTCGTCGATGGTGCCGAGGGCCAATTGCGACCCGCCATTGAAGCCGAACCAGCCAAGCCAGAGAATGAAGGTGCCGAGGGTGGCGAGCGGCAGGGACGAGCCCGGGATCGCGGTCACCGCGCCATTGTCGTAGCGGCCCGCCCGGGGACCGAGAACGATCGCGCCGATCAACGCCGCCCAGCCGCCGGTGGAGTGCACCAGGGTCGAACCGGCGAAGTCGGAGAACGCCCAGGAGGCGTCGAGATAGCCGCCGCCCCATTCCCAGCTGGCGACGATCGGATAGATCAGGCCGGTGAGACAGACCACGAAAATCAAAAACGGCACCAGCTTGACCCGTTCGGCGATGGTGCCGGAGACGATCGACGCGGCGGTGGCCACGAACACCATTTGGAAGAACCAATCGGAATAGGCGCCATAGCCGAGTCCGACGGGATCGCTGTCGTCGCCTTGGTAGAACAAGGCTGGATTGGCGATTAGCGCGCCTTCGGAAATGCCGTAGATCATATTATAGCCGATCAACCAAACGGCGATGCCGGCGACGGAGTACAGGGCGATGTTCTTCAAGCAGATCGTCGCGGCGTTCTTCGACCGCACCATGCCGGCTTCGAGCATGCAGAAGCCCGCCGCCATGAACATGACGACGATGCCGGAGATCAAGAACAGCAGCGTGTTGAAAATCACCGTGGTCGACGGCGCCGGGGCCGCCGCTTCCGCGGCTTCAGCGACGACTTCCGCGGCTTCTTGCGCCAGACCGAGGCTCGGCGAGAGCGCCAACGCCGCCCCGACAGCGGCGAGCAATAGTTTCTTATTCATCTTCGTTTTCCTTTAGCGGCGATGTCGCCTATAGCGCGTCCACGCCGGATTCCCCGGTGCGCACGCGAATCACGTCTTGCAGATCGAGCACGAAAATCTTGCCGTCGCCGATGGCGCCGGTCTGGGCCGCGGTCGTGACCGCGTTCAGGGCGGCGTCGAGCGCGTCTGCGGCGACCGCGATTTCGATCTTCGTCTTCGGGACGAAATCAACGCTGTACTCAGTTCCCCGATAGATTTCTTTATGGCCTTTTTGCCGGCCGAACCCGCGAATGTCGGTGACGGTCATGCCCTGCACGCCGACGTCGGCGAGCGCGGACTTCACCGAGTCCAATTGTTGCGGTCTTATGATTGCGGTAATGAGTTTCACATTCCCTCCTTGCTTTATCCGTAGCCTTGCCTTGCTTCCTGCTCTTGACCTTAAGCCGTTTCGCCTAACGCCTTTTCGCCCGAAGCGCTTTTGTCTGTAGAAGGACGTTTTCGCCGTCGGCGTTCAGCCTATATTGAAAACGTCTTTTCATTCAACATAAAAATGCTGCACTGCGAATAAACCGCCTGCTGTACAAATAAATCCGACGCCTTGATTAGCCGATTATGTCAGTGCAGCAATATTCGGCGTCCGTCAGTCGGCGGCTATCCTCCGTCGCGCGACGCGTCTCGGCGTCGCACGGTCCTTCCTCTCGGTTCTGATCGACGCCGCGGCCCTCAATAGAGGGACGCGGACGCTTCGCTCGGCGACGCCCGCTCGCGCACGGCGCGGAACTCGACTCGTCGATTGCGCACGTCGAACTCATCGACGCCTTCCAGCGGGCTCGCCTCGCCTAAAGCCTCGACCGAGATCCGATCCGGGGCGACGCCGTGGGATTGGATCAGCGCGGCGCGCACCGCTTCGGCGCGAGACTGCGACAGGCGTTGATTGTAAAGAGCGCCGCCATGGGCGCAGGTATGCCCAATGATCACGGCTTTGTTCTCATACCCGTCCGCGTTCATCAGGTCGGCGAGCGCCGCGATGGTCTCCATCGCCGCGTCGTTCAGCGCCGCGGAGCCAAACGCGAATTGGATCGGCTCAAGCTCGGCCAGCAAGGCCGGATCGATCCCCACG
>CAYWWL010000267.1:0-3422 GCA_964461925.1 uncultured Caulobacterales bacterium
GTCCGCGATCCCTCACCCGCGCGTGCGCGAATCAATGGATCGCTTCGACGCGCTGGCGCCGGAGCATCGTCAGAAAGTTCGGTTCATTCATATGAACCACACCAATCCCTTGCGGTTCGATAATTCCGCCGAAGCCGATCTGGTGCGCGCCCGTGGGTACGCCCGCGCCCGCCGCGGGGAGCGCTATTGCCTTGGCGCCGCTGCTAAATAAAGCCAAGCGGCGGGTCGGAAAAATTCGCCAGGTTCGGCAAGGCCGCGTTCACTTCCGCCTCGCTTAGGCCAAACCAGCGTCCCATTGGGGCTGCCATCTGCTCCACTGCCGTCGTTGGTATCAAGCGCCCGCCGCCGGCGTCCTGGGCATGGTCAAACTCCGCTGGCGGCACGTCGCCATAAATCCGTTTGCCTTGAACGGCGCCGCCGACGACGAAATGGTGCGAGCCCCATCCATGGTCGGTGCCGTCGCCATTGATGAATAGCGTGCGGCCGAAATCCGAGGCGGTGAACAAGGTGACGTCATTGCTCAGGCCGAGTTCCTGCATGGCGGCGAAGAAGGCCGTCACCGCGCCGTCGATCTCAGCCTGCAGGCCAGGCAAATCGTTGGCCTGGTTGGAATGGGTGTCGAACCCGCCAATGGCGGCCAAGAACACCTGGCGCGACGGCATCAACGTGTTGCGCGCGGAGATGGTCTGGGCGATGGCGCGCAATTGCTGACCGAGGAAATTCCCCGGAAACGCCGTCATCAGCGGCGTCACGCCGGATAAGGCGGCGTTATAAGTTTCATTGGTGACCACGGAGTTCGACGCCGCCGCGGCGATGTCTCGCGCCGCGAGATTGCCGCCAGCGAATCCGTCGGCGGTAATCTGATTACGGATCGCCTGGTACAGCTCCTCGCCGCCCGGGTCGGAACGTCCATCTTCGAAGAAATCGAGCACATCGACTTGCGTCGCGCCGTCGATCGACACTTGATAGGGCAGCGTCTGCTCGCCGGTGAGGAAGAGTTCGTTGCCAAGAGTGGTGATGGCGGCGAATTGATCTGCGCTGCCGGCGCCGAGCAAGGTCGGGTCGAGGAACTTGCCGCCCCACCCGGTGGTCGCGCCTTCAGTCTGGCTCGACATCCAGGTGGACTGTTGGTCGTTATGGGAGAATAGGCGCGTCGGCAATTGCACCGATTCCGCTTCGAATTGCGACGCTGAAACCGGAACGATCAAGGGGCCGACATTGCCGATAATGGCGGCGTCGCCGGATTCAAAAAGACCGTGGATGCCCGCCATATCCTCCGGCAAGGCGAACTGGCGTCCGCCGAAATCCGCCGCATTGTCAGGATTAAGCGGCAATAGCCGGGAGCGATCGCGGCTATTGCCCGCCGGCAAGCCGCCATAAAGGGACAAGAGCGAAGAGCGGATCGACGCGTAATTGTCATACGACGAAACGTCGTAGGGAATGAGCGTGTCGTGATTGTCCATGCCGCCGAGCAGGAAGACGCAGACGATCGCCTTGTAACCGGACGTATCCGCGGCGTGGGCCCCGAACGAGGACAGGCTCGCGCCGATCGTCCCGAGACTGGCCGCCTTGATGGCTGCGCCGCTGGCGCCGGAAATGAAGCGACGACGATCGATCGGCTTGTTGATGATTGCCATGGTCTCGTCCCTTCCTAACGCTGCACAATATAGTCAGGGGACGTCAGCGTCATCAGCACCGCAAGGCGCACGCGCAGAAGGCTGCCGTCCAGATTAGGATCCCCGGTGTCGAGCGGGATCAACGAAATCGCGTCGATAATCCCCTGACGCGTCTCCGCGCTCATTGCGCCGTAGGTCAATAATCGATCCAGGCGATCGAGCAGCGCCGAAGGGTCGCCGGCGAGCGCTAACTCGGCGCTATAATCCGGAATGAGGCTGGCGGCGGCGTCAGCGCCAGCGACGAAGGCGTTGTCGACAGCGAAGGTTTGGAACGAGAAGACGAAGAACGTCATGAAATTGACGTAGCCCGCGCTCGAATTGGCGTTCAGGATTTGCAATTCCGGCATGGTCAGCCCCGCCGCGCCAGTGAGCGTTCCCGGCGCGAGATAGCCCGGCCGATAGAAATTGAACACCGATGGCGCGCGAAACGGATGCTGCGCTAGTTCGTCTGCAGACGAGGTATCCCACAAAGGAATGGTGAACTCGGGCGTCACTGACGATGCGTTAAAGGCGCGCGCCCAGTGCACGAAGCGCAAGATCGGCTCGCGGATCTTGCCGGCGTTGTTGTCGCTGAGCGCGGCGTCGGACAATACCTCGTCATCGAACAAGATCGCCGCCAAGGTCGCCGCGAGATCGCCGCGGGCGCCGGTTCCGGCGGTGTCGCCGTTCGGCAATAGGTAGCTGCCGCTTTCGAACGCCGCCGCCACCCGACCAACATAGGCCGGAGACGGCGCGCTGGCGGTGAACCGTTGGATCAACTGCCGCGAAATGAACGGCGCGACATTGGGATGGTTGAACAAGGCGTCAAGCGCGATGTCGATGGACGCTTCGGGACCAGTGCCGGCGGGAATGGTCGTGCCGAGGAAACTCTTCTCCAGGTCCGAATGGAAGTCTGGAAACGCCGCAAGGGGCTGGGCGAAGGCGTCGAAGCCGAGATTAAAAGGCGGCGTGAAGAAAGACGGTCCGTCTAGATACAATCCGGTGAACACCCGCGCCAACCCGGTGACGTCGGCGTTTGAATAGGTTTCGACCGCCGCGCCGCCGCCGCCGTCGACCGGCGTGCCATCGGCGTTCAATTCGACGACGCCGATGGTGAACAATTGCATCACCTCCCGGGCGTAGTTTTCGTCCGGCATGCGGCCGGTGACGGCGTCGCCCTTCTGATTTTGGAAATAAGTCAGATAGATCGCCATCGCCGGCGAATAGGTCACCTCTTCAAGCAGATCGCGAAAATTACCGAACGCATTGCGCACCAGTACGTCCTGATAATAGGCCACCGCTTCTGGCGCCTGATTAAGGACGCTGTCATTGTCGGAAATCACGAAGATTTGCGACAAGGCGAACGCCATGCGCTGACGCAATTGATCGTCGCCGGCGATCATGTTGCGCCAGAAGGAGATCCCCGGCGAATTGAACTCGCGGAAATCAAGGTCGCGATCGGCGGCCCGCGCCGCGGCGACGTCGGCGGTGACGGTCGGCAGGTTGAGGCTCGGCGCCTTCGCTAGCTCCGCCAGGAACCAGTCGGCGGCCTCCTCGCCCGTGAGCGCGGTTATTTCGTCGTCGTCCGGCCCGAACGTCGATCGCGCCAGAAAGCGTCCTGTGCTGAAGTCCGTCTCGAAGACATCGGAAACGACCGGGGCCGGCGGCGGCGTCGGCGGGGCTTGCACGGGCGGCGGCCCCGGGCGCTTCTGAAGTCCGTCGCGACGACATCGGAGACGCCCGGGGCCGGCGGCGCCGGCGGCGCGG
>CAYWWL010000268.1:0-3407 GCA_964461925.1 uncultured Caulobacterales bacterium
CAGCGCCCTGGCGGCAGATCGTCAGCCGGATCAAGCGGCGGCTATAGATGAAAGGCCAAGCCGAGGCAAGGACTTCCCGGCGGCAAATCCCGCCGAACGGCAAAAAATTCGCCGTAGCCGGGCCGCCCCTGATCGAATTTCCATTTTGTGCCGATCCGCCCTGGATGTTAGGCTCGCTTTGTAGCGTGGCGTAGCGGATGGGGACCATGGCGCAGTCGAAACTCAGCCCGGACGATCGGATCGGGGGATATTTCGCAAGTTTTCTCGCGTTTGGCGCGATCACCGCGCTGTGGGCGTTTGTGGTTCGCGGCGACGATTTCTACGGCATGCGCGAGATCTTCGGCGTCACCCTGCCCACCACCACCGTCTTCTATCTCGTGACGATGCCGGTGATAGGCTTCGTCGTCGGCCGCTGGCGCTATCACCAAAGCGGCGGCGGCGGCGGCATGGGGTGGCTCGGCAAAGGCGTGGCCAGGGCGGCGAACTTCGCCTATTCGCATTTGCTGATCGTCCTCTTCACTGCGGCCATGGCCTCCGAGGCGTTTCTCGGTTGGAACCTCGACCAGGCCGTGCAAACCATTGACGACCAATTGTTCGATATGGCGTCGCGCTTCGCGCCGTGGCTGTCGGCCTATTTGGCCGGCTTCAATCTCGGTCGCGGCACCGGGCTTTCGGCGTGGCGCAAGCGTAATGGCGGCGGCGATATCTGCGGCGGCGACAAACGCCTGATGACCGAGCGGCCGATCAATAACGCGCCTTTTGACGACCAGGACGTCAATCTCGGCGAACCGCGCATCGACTCTGGCTTCGGGGATCCTGGCTTCGGCGTCGCAGCCGATCCTGACCAAGCCTCGTTCCAGCGTGACGAAGCGTTCATGGACCAACGGCGCCAGTTCGCGCCGGATCATGACGCGCGTTTCGCCGATCAACGCTATGACGACGACGATCCACAATCGATGGTGGAGCAATACGCCAGGCCCGGCTATAAGCGGCTGCGCTAGCAGCAATCACGGCGCGACGCCGTATCAGGAACGCCATGTCGAGCAATATCATCGTCACCGGAGGCGCCGGCTATATCGGCTCCCATGTCTGCGTCGAGCTTTTGTCCGCAGCCAAAAACATTCTCGTCATCGACAATTTCGACAATTCTTCGCCGGCGTCTCTCGCCCGGGTGGAAAAGATCGCCGACGCCAAGGTCGAATTCATCGAAGCCGACCTCGCAGACCCGGCGGATACGGAAAAAATCAACGCCGCCGTCGCCCGCTTCGCTCCCGACGGGGCGGTGCATCTCGCCGGCCTCAAGGCGGTTGGCGAATCCGTCGCCGATCCCTTGCGCTACTATTCCACCAATATCGCCTCGACCACGACCTTGATCAGCGCCCTCGCCGCCGTCGACGCCAAGACATTGGTGTTCTCTTCCTCGGCGACGGTATACGGCGACCATAATGACAGCCCAGTCGACGAGACCGGCCGCACCGGCCCGACCAATCCCTATGGTCGAACCAAATATTTCATCGAGGAAATCCTCAAAGACGTCGCCCGCGCCGATCCGGCGTGGAAAATTTGCAATCTGCGCTATTTCAACCCGGTCGGCGCCCATCCGAGCGGGCTGATCGGCGAAGACCCGGATGGGCCGCCGAACAATCTCTTCCCGTTCATCGCCCAAGTCGCCGTCGGTCGGCGCGCGCAGTTGAGCGTTTTCGGCGCTGACTATCCGACCCCTGACGGGACCGGCGTGCGCGACTATATCCACGTGGTCGACTTGGCCAAAGGCCACCTCGCCGCCCTCGATTATCTCGATAAGGCCGACGATCTCGACGGCGCCTTGGACGTCAATCTCGGCGCCGGGCGCGGCTATTCAGTCCTCGAAGCGATTGACGCGTTCAAGCGCGCGTCGAACCGTGACATTCCTTATAAGATCGTCGATCGTCGCCCAGGCGACATTGCGCAAATCTACGCCGACGCCGGCAAGGCCGAGAAGCTATTTGGTTGGACGACGGAGAAAACCATGGAGCAGATGTGCGCCGACCATTGGAACTGGCAGTTCAACAATCCGAACGGCTATGACGACGCCGAGTAGACGCCGCTAACGCGTCTTCGGGCTGCGGCCAGTGAGAAGCCCGCGCGCGCCGAACGGCGTCGCCGAGGCGGGGCTCACCTGCACTAATGTCACGTCTCGCACGGCGATGTCGCCAGCGGCGTTGAGGCGCCAGAGATTGTCCGCCTCCTCGCCCGACAGGCGCTGGTTCAAGGTGAACGGCGCGGTGTCGCCATGGATCAACAAGACCGGCGCGCCGAAGGCCTCAGCGCCGGCGGCGATCGCCGCGCGCAGATCGGCAAAGCCGTCGCAGGGGTGCTTGTTCGACGGCGCGACGGTGTCGCACATGACGTCGGCGGGCTTCGATTTGACGTTGGTCGGATCGCCCTGCATGGCGATGACCAGGGCCTCAGCGCCTTCTTCCTTAGCGGCGGCGAACCCGGCTGACAGCCATTCGAGGTTAGCCGCGTCCCGCGCCGCCACGGCGATCCGAGCGGCGATCAGGTCATCGCCCGCGACCCAATCGCGGCCGTTATTGGTGCCGGTAACGTGGATCGTCACGAAGCGCACGTCGCGATGCCGCCAGGTGGCGTTCTCCGCCATGATCTCTTGCCGGCGATAGTCGAACGCCTCTGCTCCCGTAGGCGTTCCCACCGCGAATAAGCCGCGCACTTTGGCTAACCGGTCGAGATCCGAAACCCGCTCGCCGGTGGCGGGATCGATATGCCGATCGCAGTCGGTCCATTCATTGTCGCCCGGGGTGTAAAACACCGGCGTCGGCTGCAGCGATTCAATCAGCGTCGCCATCGCCTCGTCGTGAACGTCGAGGCACGGCGCACGCCCGCCTTTATAGTCGCCGACGTGAATGACGAACGGGTAGTCCGCGCCATTGATCCGCTTGACGGCTTTGCGCAGCATGATCTCGTCAAGCTCGTCATAGGGCGCATCGCCGATCACCACGAATTCCAACGGGGACGGATCAGCGGCTGCGACGCCGATTGTCTGCGCGACGCCAGGCGCCGCCATCGACAAGCTCGCCGCTATGGCCGCGACGCAACGTCGAGCCGACTTCAACCCCATCAATCCATGCACGCCCATTTGTCTTCGCCCCTCTATTCCCATCGCCTCTGTGCGGCCCCGCCGGCGCAAAGGCGACCGACGGGTCGGCCCTTCACGCGCGATCCGCAATACGGCACCATGCCCCGATGGATCTTGCTCCGCCAGTATGTCCCTTATGTGACCGCCCGATTCCGCCGACGGCGAAACAGAGCGTCCATCATCTGATCCCGAAGCTGAAAGGCGGCGCGAAAGGGCCGACGGCGCTGCTGCATGAGATCTGCCATCGCACGATCCACGCGCATCTGACGGA
>CAYWWL010000269.1:0-3405 GCA_964461925.1 uncultured Caulobacterales bacterium
GTCGAAATTGAAGGCGAAGAAAAACCCGCGCTCATCGCTGAGTGGGTCACGATGCAATTTGTTTAAGAAGTAGGAATTTCCATGAGCGACATTCGATTTGACGGGAAAGTGGCGATCATCACCGGCGCAGGCAATGGCCTTGGTCGGAGCCATGCGCTGGAGCTCGCTTCGCGCGGCGCAAAAATTGTGGTCAATGATCTTGGCGGCGCCCGGGACGGAACCGGCGGGTCGCTTGGTCCCGCAGAAACCGTGGTGAAAGAAATCACCGACGCCGGCGGCGAGGCGATCGCCAATGGCGCAAACGTCACCAAGGACGACGAGGTTAAAGCGATGGTCGACGAGGCCGTCGCTAAATGGGGACGGGTGGACATTCTCGTCAATAACGCCGGGATCCTCCGTGATAAGACATTTCACAAAATGTCGTTCGAAGACTACCGTATGGTCATCGACGTTCACCTCTTAGGTTCGGCCCTTTGCGCGCACACCGTTTGGCCAATGATGCGCGAGCAAGGCTTCGGCCGCATTGTCTGCACCTCGTCGCCGTCCGGCCTGCATGGCATTTTCGGGCAGGCCAATTACGGCGCCGCCAAAGCCGCGATGATCGGTATGATGAACGCGCTGCATCTGGAAGGGTCGAAATACAATATCCGCGTGAACTTGCTGTCGCCGTCGGCGCGGACGCGCATGACCGAAGATCTTGGCATGCCGGAACCGGTGCTTGAAGCGTTGACGCCCGAAGCGATCACCGCCGCTCTGGTTTATCTCGTTTCCGACGATGCCCCGTCGCGCGCCATCGTCTCGTGCGCTGGCGGCGGCTATGCGCGCGGCTATATCGTCGAAACTGACGGAGTCTATTTGCCGCCAGCTGAACAGACAGCCGAAGGCGTCGCCGCCGCATGGGAGGCGATTTCAGATACGTCAACCGTGCACTATTACGACAACTCCAACGGGCCGATCCAAAACTTCATGGGCAAGGCCATGGCGCAGAACAAAGGCTAAGGCCGCGCCAAAGTCGTCCGTGTAATCACTTAACGTCAAGGAATGTCATCATGAGAGAAGCCGTCATCGTATCCACCGCGCGCACGCCGATTGGCAAAGCGTATCGCGGGGCTTTCAATAATACGACGGCGCAGGCCCTCGGCGGGCATGCGATCAAGCATGCAGTCGAACGCGCCGGCGTCGAACCGGGCGAAATCGAAGACGTGGTTTTCGGCGCCGCCCTGCAGCAGGGCACCGGGTTTCAGAACGTCGCCCGTCAAGCGGCGCTTCGGGCAGGGATGCCAATCGGCGTTTCCGGCATGTCGGTCGATCGACAATGCGCGTCGGGAATGATGGCGATCGCCGCGGCGGCGAAGCAGGTCATCTGCGATAACCAGCAGATCGCGGTCGGCGGCGGCGTTGATTCGATTTCCATGAATCAGACCGGGTCCATGTTCGTGACGCCCGATCCGTGGCTGCTGCAGAACCTGCCGGCAACCTATATGCAGATGATCGAAACCGCGGAGATCGTCGGCGAACGTTACGAAGTCTCCCGCGCAGACCAGGACGCATATGCGCTGCAGTCCCAGCAACGCACCCACGCGGCGCAGCAAGCGGGTAAGTTCGACGACGAGATCGTGCCGCTCACTGCGACCATGATCCGCGTCAACAAGGAGACCGGCGAGAAGTCGGAAGTGGAAGTCACGCTCGACAAAGATGAAGGCAATCGTCCGGAGACGACGCTTGAAGGACTGCAGGGTCTAAAGCCAGTCTTCAAGGGCGGTCAGGTGGTCCAAGAAGGTAAGCACATCACGGCAGGCAACGCGTCACAATTGTCGGACGGCGCTTCAGCTGCGGTCGTTATGGAAGCGAAAGAAGCGGAAAAACGCGGCCTTCAACCATTGGGCTATTACCGCGGCGTCGCCGTCGCTGGCACTAATCCGGACGAAATGGGCATTGGCCCGGTGTTCGCCGTCCCGAAGTTGCTGGAGAAAACCGGCAAGAAAATCGAGGATATCGGACTGTGGGAATTGAACGAAGCGTTCGCGGTCCAGGTCCTCTATTGCCGCGACAAGCTCGGCATTCCCGACGAATTATTGAACGTCAATGGCGGCGCTATTTCGGTCGGCCACCCGTACGGCATGTCGGGCGCGCGCATGGTTGGGCACGCCCTCATTGAAGGTAAACGTCGCGGCGCGAAATATGTGGTTTGCACCATGTGCGTCGGGGGCGGCATGGGCGCAGCAGGCTTATTCGAAGTCGCCTGACCCGGCGCTGATCAGCGCAAGCGGCGCCGGTAGCGGCGCCTCCAAAGAATTTAAGGCCTGACCTGCGCGTCAGGCCTTTTTTTATTGTTGTGATTGTCTTCTGAAAACGCTGCTCACCGCTGCGAGAATGAGCGAGATCAGCGCGATCGCCATGCCGCCAAAGCCAGCCGCCATTTTGATGGTCGTGAACAGCTGCTGCACAAGCGCTGCGGCGCCAGCGCTCGGAATGACGCCCGCCACATAACCGAGAAAGAAGCTATTCTCGATCAGCTCGGCCACGCCGTAGATCAGCGGCAGCGCCAAGAAAAACCTCATGAACGAGTTGGCGAGGCCAGCTTTCTTAAGGCCGAGACCGATGGCGACGCCGATAATCAGAACATTAAGAGCGATATAGACAAGATCGACGATCTGCCAGAGCGCATAGTCGCTGGTCGCGTCGCCAAGCGCTTCGAGCGAGCGCCCCGGCTCGATCGGCGGAAACCCTGTCTGGGTCTCCGGCAGCAAGCCGCCTGCCGCGTCAAGAGCTCGGCTCCATGGGCCATCCATATTGAAAGCCCAGTACGAAAATCCCGCCAGCAATACGAACAGGATCGCAAATCGCGTCCAGCTCGCGCTGTTGATCATGTATTTAGTCCATGCGCTGATCAAAACAGGTACTGCTCCTTAAAGCCGATGCCTTTGGCGGCGTCGAAGCTCGCCACGCCTTTGCGGTTTTCGATTTCGAATGCGGCTTGTTGGAATGCGTTGTAGCTGGTGCTGGTGATGCTGTCGACGGCCATAAAACGCGCTTGCACCCCGTCTTTCTCGACCAATAGGTCAATATAGCCATGGGATGCGCCAGACAGGTAACGAACCGAGTCGTTCTTCTGATTTGTAAGGAGCGCATACTCCGCGCCTTTGCCGCCCAGGAAGCTTGGTCCGTAGGGCGAAGGCGAGGTGACGGAGCTGACGCCAAGCTCGACCCCCATCGCGCCGCCGTCCTTAGCGACGAGGTCGTTCGCCCACCACGTATGGGTGTCGCCGGTGAGGACGATCAGGCCTTCAGCTTCCTGCAGTTTCGCCATGTCGTAAAACCGTTCGCGCGCGGCGGGGTAACCGTCCCAGGCGTCGAGGTTCACGGGCAATTGCAGTTTTGAGAATTCGACGAACGCGCGGGCCT
>CAYWWL010000270.1:0-3398 GCA_964461925.1 uncultured Caulobacterales bacterium
CACCGCGAAGGCGCGCACGCCGACGTCTTTCATGCGCGCGTCGAGCTCCAGCGCGAACAAGGCGTTCGCCGTCTTAGATTGTCCGTAAGCCAACCATTTATCGTAAGGCGCGTCGGTGAAATGAGGATCGTTGAAGCGCACGCCGGTCAATTTATGCGCCGTCGACGACAAGGCGACCACCCGGGCGGCGCCGTTCTTCGCCGCCGCGGCGCGCAAGGCCGGGGCCAATCCTTCGGCGAGGGTGAAATGGCCGAAATGATTGACCGCGAATTGCGATTCCCAGCCGGGGCCGATGCGCGTTTCCGGGCACGCCATGATCCCGGCGTTGTTGATCAAGATGTCGATCGCCGGCGCGGCGGCGACGGCGTCTTCGGCGAAGCGGCGCACCGAGGCGAGGTCGGCGAGGTCCATGGCGGCGATGGCGACGGTTCCGGCCAGGCCCGCCATGTCGGCGAGAGCGGCTTCGGCCTTGTCGCGATTGCGCGCCGGGACGACGACATGGGCTCCGGCGCCGGCGAGGGCGCGCACGGTTTCTAGTCCGAGGCCGGAATATCCGCCGGTGACCACGGCGGTCTTGCCGGACAGGTCGACCCCGGCCATGATCTCGTCCGGTTCGGTGCGCAGGCCGAAGCCCGAATTGATCGGTTTTTGCGCTGGCGACACGGCCATGGCGGTCTCCCTATGAATGACGCTTTTGGATAGCGGCTTAGCGAGAGAGACTAGCGGATTGAGGGCAGGGAGGCGAGGGCGCGGGTCAGACGCGCTTGCCGAAGGCGGCGCGCTTGCCGAAGCCCTGCGCCGGGGCCGCTTTGGCGGCCGGCGGCGGCGCTTCAGCGCGGTCGAGGAACCGCACGCCGCCATTATTGTCCTTTTGCCAGACCAGTTGCACCGGCGTTGGGCCGCGCCCCGTGGGCAGGTTCAAGGTGAAATATTCCGGAAAACCTTCGACGGAATCCGCGGCGATCAGCGCGCCGGTCTCCGATAGGTTGCGGATCACGCATTTGATGGTTTGCCGGCTTGGGAAGATCGCTTCGGCGAATTTGAACACCGACACCCGGGGCGCGCGTTCGTGCCGCCGCCGCGTCGACGGCGCCGTCGCAGTGCTGACGCGGGTGTTCCCCATGACCCGCGACAGGCGCGAGTTCCTATGCTGATTGGCGTCGTTTCTCATGCCAAATAAAAACTGCCGTTTATTTGGCGCAATTCTAAAGGCGTTAGCCTTGTCATCGGGTTAACATCGCCCGCCCCCCCCAAAAGGCCGCACAAGGGCGACAAGGTCGCACAAGGGCGCACAAGATCGCCCGAGGTCGGCCAACGCGGACCCCCGCAGGACGGCGGCCTTATTTCGTCGCCGAAATGGCGATCTCGACGATGACGTCGAAACCGACCCATTCGTCGGTCTCGAAGGCGCCCTGGCCGACCCCGTAATCGGTGCGGACAAGGCTCACCGCGCCGGCGGCCGCAGCGGCGTCGCCGTCAATCGCCACGGTGAATGGCAAGGCGAGCGGCTTTTCCCCGGCGCGCAGGCTCAACACCCCTTCGGCGACATAGCCCGCCTCATCGGCGTCGTCATTGGCGCCGTCATTGACGTCTGCGGCGCGGATGGTGGCGGCGGTGAAGGTCGCCATCGGTCTCGTTTTGACGTCGAACCAATCCTTGCCGGGCAAGGCTTTATCCCGTTGCCGGTCGCCGGTGACCGCCGAGGCGAGGTCGACGCTGACGGCGATCCGCGAGCCGGCGAGATTGTCCGGATCGAAGCGGATGTCGGCGGTCCATGCGGTGAATTCGCCGGTGAATTCCTCGCCGGTCTGGGTGGCGCGGAAGCCGAGGCGGCTGGCCTCGTGGTCCACGGTCCAGGCCGTGGCGGTCGTCTCCGCGGCGGCGGCCGTTTCCGCAGCGGCGGTCGTCTCCGCGGCGGCGGCCGATTCGGCGAGAGCTGGGAGCGGCGCCGCGCTGGCGGCGACGAGCAGGCTGGCGGCGGGAAGGACGGCGCGGAATTGGCTGGCGGCGCGACGCACGCCGCGGAACATGGACGTCATCGGGGACCCCCTCAAACTGACTGACGCTTTCTGCCTAAGCCCGCCGGGCCCGAGGGGCAAGGCTCAGGCGCGGCGGACCCGCGCCGGCGCCGGACACGTTTCCGCGAGGGGGGCGCTATTCCGGCTTATTCTCCGGCGAAGACGGACGCGTAAACGTCGTTCGCTTCGGGGCCGCGATCTCTTCAGTGAAATGTTCAGTTGGCAGAACGCGTGCGGGCCCGGTCCACATCATTGATCGATCGTCGTATGCGAGCTGCAATCGGCACGTTTCCCCCGGCGTGATCACGCGATCGCCTTCGGCGAGGTCCTGGACCAATGTGCGTTCCTCGCCATCAGTTAAAATGACCGCGTATTCAACGCCGGCGCGCGAGCCCGTCTTTTCGCCGACCTTTCTGCCAATCGCTTGCCCGATCAGCCCACCGACTAATCCGATGCCGGCGGTGGCTGCGGCGGTTCCGGCGCCGCCCGACCCAATGGTTGAGCCGCCAATCCCGGCGCCAATTGCGCCAGTCGCGGCGCCAAGCCCAGCGGCGCCCTCCACAACATCTTTGTCTCGGATCGTTATTTCCCGCGCTTCGAGGACGCGACAGCGCACGACTTTCTTCGAGACGCCAATTTCCGACGCTTCATAAGTGGACTCAGTCGTGTAGGTGGACGTGCACCCAGCGAAGATTAAAAAACCGGGTGCCAGGAGCAGTAGATGCTTGATGGTCATAGCAATTGAGTCTTTTTGTAAAATATTCAGCAGTATAAAAATTGGCCGCTCTTCCAGTATTACGGCGAGCGCTTCCCGAGAGAATATCAACTTAAAGTTGTAAATGCAATATAATACACGCTCATCAATATTTGTTCAGTCGTTCTAATAAGCAAAGCTGTTTCACCCGCCTAAGGTCCGGGCCACTTCGCGTTTCGCATAGCGGTGGGTGATCACGCCGGTGACGAGCATGAAGGCGCTAAGGGCGAGGAAGAATCGGGTCCAGCCGCCGGGGCCGTGCAGCATCGCCGGATAGGCGCGGGTGACGATCTCGGCGACGAGGGCGGCGACGAGGCCGTAATAGGACCAGATCATGAAAATCCCATGGGCGGCGGCGGCGCTCGTGTTGCGCGTCACCCGATAGGCCATGGCGGCGGCGAAGGCGGCGATAATCGTCAGGGAACTGCCGATCGCCGCGGCGTGGAAGAAATTCGGCGCGCCGGTCAAATCGTATTTCGACAGCGCCGTGGCGTTCACCGCGACCATGGCGAGGAGATAGAGATAGCCCAGCGCCACGTGAAAGCCGGTGCCTTTGCGGGCGAAGAGCACGATCGCGCCGGCCGCAAGCGCGGTCATGGCGGCGATCAGATGCGAGACCCCGACAA
>CAYWWL010000271.1:0-2865 GCA_964461925.1 uncultured Caulobacterales bacterium
GTCGGCGCCGACACCCCGTTCGACGACGCGCCTTTGGCCCAGACCTGGGGGCGGCCGGAGACGTCGGCGCTGCGCGGCTTCGCCTCGGCCACGTTCGAAGTTGCGCCGGGGGCGGAGCTTTACGCCTTCGGCAATGTCGCCGACATCTTCGGCCGCTATCGGTTCTTCTACCGCAATCCCGATCACGGCACGCTTGCGAGCTTGCGCGATCTCGGCTTTGACGGCCTGCCCCAAGGCTATACGCCGTATTTCGACGGCGAGCAGCTCGATCTCAGCGCCTTCGCCGGGGTGCGCGGCGATCTCGGCGACCGGCTCGCTTATGATTTTAGCATGGGGTACGGATCGAATGAGATCGACTACTTCCTCTATAACAGCATCAACGCCGATCTCGGGCTCGAGGGCGGCGCGCCGGCGCAGCGGGACTTCGACGTCGGCGCCCTGCAGCAAGAGGAGTTCATCGTCAACGCCGACGGCGCCTATGAGGCCAGCGCGCAATTGCACCTGGCCTGGGGCGCGGAATGGCGCAAGGAGATCTATACGGTGACGCCGGGCGAGCCGACCTCCTATGAGGGCGCCGGGCCGAGCGGCTTTCCCGGGTTCAACCCGGCGGACTCCGGCGCGTTCGCGCGGGAGAATTACGCGCTATACCTAGACGCCGAATACGATATCAGCGACGCCTGGATGGCCCAGGCGGCGCTGCGCTATGAGGATTATTCCGACTTTGGCGACACGCTGGTTTGGAAGATCGCCAGTCGGTATCGTTTGGCCGACGCGGTTTCCTTGCGCGGGGCGGTGTCGACCGGTTTCCACGCGCCGACGCCGGGCCAATCGAACACCCGCTCCACGTTCTCCACGTTCGACGGCCGCACCGGCCAGCAGACGATCGAGGGCGTGGTGCCGCCGACCAGTCCCGAGGCTTTGTCCGTAGGCGGCGCGCCCTTGACCGAGGAGGAGTCGTTCAACGTCAGTGGCGGCTTCGTCGTCGATTTCGGTCGTGGCGCGAGTCTCGCCGTCGACGCCTATCATATCGAAGTGGACGGACGGATTTACCGCACCGGCGACATCGACCTGGACGGCGATCCGGACACCAACGCCACCATCTCGTTCTACACCAACGCCCTCGACGTGCGGTATCAGGGGATCGACGTGGCGCTGGACGGGGAGATCTATTGGGCCGCCGGCGTGGTCACCGACGCCAGGCTGGCGATCAACGTCAACCAGGTGGACGTCACCGGCCAGCGTTTGGTGGGCGGGATCCAGCCGGTGAGCGACGCCACGGTGGAGGACATCGAGAACAATTACCCGGCCATGCGCTTCGTTCTGTCCGGCGACACGCGCTTCGGCGATAAATGGAGCCTGTTGACCCGGGTGAATTTCTACGGCGCTCATTACGACGAGCGCGGCGAGATCGGCGCCGACGTGGATCCGAGCGCCGAAGTCGGGGCTACGGCCTATGTCGATCTCGAGCTTGGCTATCAAGCGACCGAGCGCCTGCGCCTCGCCGTGGGCGGGACCAATGTGTTCGACAGCTATGTCGGCGAGATCGGCCCGCCCAACGCCAACCGGCTTAGCGTCGGCCTGCAATACCCGCGGCGCTCGGCGGCCAATTACCATGGCGGCTATTGGTATGTCCGCTTTGGCTATGGGTTTTGAGGGATTGGCCATGGAGCGGCGCCGCCGGTCGCCGCTCCGTGTAGGGATGAAGACGGCGAAAAACTCGTCGATGCTGCGAACGGCAGTCTTTGGGAACGACGGTCTTTGGGAATGAGTGTCTCTGGGAATGGGTGTCTCTGGGAAAAGCCGTCTCTGGGAAAAGCCGTCTCTGGGAAAGGCCGCCCGCTCGCCGCGTCGCTGCTGGCGGTGCGGCGGATCAAAAACCTACGCAAAAAAAGAAGCGACCTCGCCGCCTATCTCCCCCATCTGGCCCGGGGTTTACCGCACGCTTCCCAGCGGCGTGAACCGTCAGTGGCTATAGGCGGCGACGATCGCCAATATGGTTCCGTCCCTCACGCCGGCATGACCCGGATCAGGTTCAAAGGGTCAATTCTCAGTCCCTAATGCCCTCGCTCCTTGGCGCGCAGTGACGGTCGTTTCGGTCCTGCTCATCTTTACGGTCAATAGGTCCTTGTTTGCGGAATCACTGATGCCGCATAAGTCGCCGTTGCGATAGACCATTACGTAGTATGAACAAACCAACGCGGCCGTTGCGCGTCGCACGAGTCGTCGTCAAATGGCGACAGGCGGGACGCCCCTCGGAACGGATTTATGATGGCGCAAAAAAACACGTCGCGCAAGAAAAATCGACTCTTGCGGCAAACCTGCCGTGTGCGGCGCAACAATGATTAATGCTTATAATTAGGGGTTTTGCGGCGTCGCGGCCTCAGCCACGGCGATCGCGGCGGCGACGCTGGCGCGCATCGCCTGGGACGAGTAAGAAGCCGTCAGTGTATCAACGATTTCGCCAGTGTCGCGGTCGACCAACAAGGTGAAGCCGGTGGCGCCTTTGTACTGCGGATAGATCTTGTCCAAGCCGTGGCGCGCGGCTTTGCGCTCCAGGTCCTCGCGTTGGCCGAACGTGAAGTCGAGTTCGACAAAGCGGACCGGTTGGTCGGCGAAGTCGGGAATGATCTCCGCCACCCGCGGCTTCAAAATCTTGCAGGCCGAACACCAGGCGGAGGAGAAGGTCACGGCGATCAGCGCCGGTTCGGCGGCGGTCTCGTCCCCGGCCTTGACGGCCGAGCTGACGTCGGCGGTCGCCGCCGGCGCGCGGCCCAGAACCACGAACGCCGCTACGGCGGAAAAAATCAGAGCAAAGACAATTTGATCGGCGCGTTTCGGCATGGGGTCCCTCGGCGACGGTGACGA
>CAYWWL010000271.1:2880-3394 GCA_964461925.1 uncultured Caulobacterales bacterium
GTTATAGAGAACCATCGTCGCCGCGGCCAGGGCTAAGTCGGCGCTTTTGGGTCACGGTTGTGTGCGCGAAAAATGTTGCGGTGCGGAATTAATCCTGGAAGGGATCGTGCATCAACACCACGTCGTCGCGTTCCGGACTGGTGGACAGGAGCGCGACGGGCGCGTCGATCAGCTCCTCCACCCGGCGCACGTATTTCACCGCTTCGGCGGGCAGATCCGCCCATGAGCGGGCTTTTTCCGTGGAGCCCGACCAGCCGGGCATGGTTTCGTAGATCGGCGTCGCCGCGGCCTGGGCGTCGCGCCCGGCGGGGAGATAGTCGTAGCGCGCGCCTTGGATCTCGTAACCGACGCAGACCTTTAAGGCGTCGAAGCCGTCGAGCACGTCGAGCTTGGTGAAAGCGACGCCGTCGACGCCGGCGACTTTCAGGGATTGTCGCACCAAAGCGGCGTCGAACCAGCCGCAGCGCCGTTGGCGTCCGGTGACGGTGCCGAATTCATGGCCGCGCTCGCCAAG
>CAYWWL010000272.1:0-3384 GCA_964461925.1 uncultured Caulobacterales bacterium
GGCATAAGTGGGGCGGTTCAGCGGTTGGGCAAAAACGGCAGCGCTGACCAAAAGCAGCGCTATCTCCCGAAACTGATTTCCGGCGAGCACTTGGGCGCCTTGGCCATGTCTGAGCCGGGGGCCGGCTCCGACGTGGTGTCGATGCGCCTGAAAGCCGAAAAGAAGGGCGATCAATACGTCCTCAACGGCAACAAGATGTGGATCACCAATGGGCCGGAAGCCGACGTTCTTATGGTCTACGCCAAGACCGAGCCTGACGCGGGATCCCGCGGCATTTCCGCATTTCTGATCGAACGCGACTTCAAAGGCTTCTCCACCGCGCAAAAGCTCGACAAGCTCGGCATGCGCGGCTCCGGCACCTGCGAGCTTATCTTCGAAGACTGCCATGTGCCGGCGGAGAACTTGGTCGGCGGCCTCAATGACGGGGTGCGGGTGTTGATGTCCGGCCTGGATTACGAACGTACGGTGCTCGCCGCCGGGCCGCTTGGCATTATGCAAGCGGCGATGGACGTGGTGACGCCCTATGTCCATGAGCGCGAACAGTTCGGCAAGCCGATCGGCTCGTTCCAACTGGTGCAAGGCAAGATCGCCGACATGTACGCCACCATGAACGCGTGCAAGGCCTATGTGTACGCCGTCGCCGGCGCCTGCGATCGCGGCGAAACCACCCGCCAAGACGCGGCGGGCTGCATTTTATATGCGGCGGAGAAGGCCACCCAAGTTTGCCTCGACGCGATCCAATTGCTCGGCGGCAACGGCTATATCAACGAATACCCGACGGGTCGTCTGTTGCGCGACGCCAAGCTCTATGAGATCGGCGCCGGCACCTCGGAAATCCGTCGCATGCTGATTGGCCGGGAAATCTTCGACGCGACGGCGTAGCGCTGCGTCGCTTGGCTTAGACGTCAAACCGCCGGCGTTAGATCGCGCTGCGTCGACGGGCGTGGGCGGTCTTGCGCACCAGGCCTTTGACCAGGGGCTTGGCCGTGGCCCGGGCGACGATCACCCCGGCGACGACGCTCAAGGCGCCGACGGTCAAGATCCCGTCGATATTGGCGATCGCCGGCTGATTGGCGAGGGTCATCAAAAACAGCGCCGACGCCGCGCCAGGCGCGCCGCCATACCAGCTCAAAAAGTCCTGCGCTTCTTTCGGCAAGCCGGTTCGCTGCAACACTGACTTGCGCGGCGCGGCGCGCAGCAAGGTGACGCTCGCGGCGGCGAACACGAGGGCCAAAAGATCGGCCTGGGCCAAGCGCGGCAGCAACAGACAGCCGAAGCCGAAATAGGCGGCCGGGCCGATCAGGCGCTCCGCCACCCGGCGCAGTTCCGCCCGGGCGGCGCTACGGCCTTTGGTCTGTTCGCCCCATAATAATCCGCTGGCGGTGGCGGCGACGATCGGGTCGCCGGCGATCACCGGCGCGGCGGCGAACGCGACGATGGCGGCGAGCGGCGCGGAGATCATTTCAACGCCGTCGCGACCGAGGGCTTTGGCGAGCAAAGCGCCGCCTTGGGCCGCCGTGAGGCCGACGACGCCGCCAAGGCCAAAGCCGGCGAATAGGCCGATGCTGGCGCTCATCAAGGGCGCTAAGGCGGGCTCGTCAGGCGCTGGCGTGGTGGCGCAAGCGGTCAGGAAGACGGCGATCGGCACGCCGAGGGCGACCACGGCGGCGCTTTCATAGCGTACGGCGCGTTTCACCCGGCGCGGGGTCGGCGCTGCGGCCACGGACTCCCGGTCAAAGCCGGCGCCGTTCAGCATCAAGGCGGCGGCGAGGAGGAAGGCGGAGCCCGCGGTCATGCTCGGCAGCATGATAAAGGCGGTCAATCCGCACGCGGCCAAAAACGCCGGCGCGGCGAGGAGCGTGAGGCGATAGCTCGCGGGGCAGGTTTTTGCCAGCCGGCTGACCCGGATCTGCGCGGCGCTGGTGAAGCCGAGCACGCCGACGCCGGCGCTGGCGAGCAGGGCGGCCGCGTCGAGCGGCAATCCCGGCGCGTCGGCGGCCCCGAAAAAGACCGCCGTGGCGAGGCCGGCGAGCATGGTGACGAGGGGCGCGCGATAAATACGGTGGCCGAAGACGAACAGACTGATGCACGCAGCGCCGAAAACGACAAAGACCACCGATTGTTCAGGCATCTATTTGTCCTTTTAACGCCCTGTCAGAGCGTCGGCGCCGTGACGCCTAAAAAAGACGCCGCGCCAGGGCGAATCGTGAGAGATACGCAGACTAGGCTCGCGCCATTGCTGACGCGTGATAATGAACGAATCGCGACTCTGAATTGATCCGCGGACGCCGGCAACACGTCAGCGCAAATTTTCAAATTAAAAAATCCAAACAAAAACCGTTCCCGCATTGAACCTTTTCCGGTTCTGCGCCGACTGTCTTAGTGTTCAGGCGATGCTGATCGTCGTGATGACGCAGCGCCGCATTGGACGGCGGAAAGGGGAGACGGCCGTGTCGCGCCCGACTGAGACCGAACGGGTCTTTGACGAGCTATTGTTGACCTTGGCGCGGACCGGCGACCGGCGCGCCAGTCGGCGGCTTGCGGCCCGCTGGCAGCCGCGGTTGATGCGGACCGCGCGTCGGATCTTGCGCGACGACGAATTGGCGCGCGAAGCGGTGCAGGAGAGCTGGACGGCGATTTGCGGCGGCTGGCTGCGATTGCGCGATCCAGCCAAGTTCCCGGCCTGGGCGTTCGGCATATTGCATCGCAAATGCGCCGATCAGCTGCGCGCCGCAGTGAAGGCCCGGGAGCGCGAAACCGACCTCGACGCGGCGACGAACGCTGCGACCAAGCCGCGCGCAGAGACGCTCACCGCCATTGATCAGGCGTTTGACGATCTTTCTGCGGAGCATCGTGCGGCGGCGACCTTGTTCTTCGTCGAGGGCCTGAGCGTAGCGGAGATCGCCGCGGCGGTCGGGGCGCCGGCGGGCACGGTCAAATCACGGGTTTTTTACGCGCGCCAACAATTGCGGGCGGCGCTGACTTAAAGCGGGCTCGCCCCGCGACGACTTGAAAGGAGACGATGATGTCTGACGATGCGAAATTAAAGGCGGCGTTGAGCGCCGACGACGAGCAATTCCTGCGGGATCTGGAGGATGGCCGCGGGCTGATCGCCAAGGTCGGCGACAGTTTTCACGGCCCGATGCGTTGGTGGGCGGTGGTTTGCAACGTCTTCGTCATGATCGCCACGGGCTTCGGCATTTGGACGGTGATCAAATTGCTCGGCGCGGACACCACCCGCGGCCAGATCCTATGGGCGGCGGCGGCGTGGGCCTCGTGGACGATGCAGATCGCGTTAAAGCAATGGCTCTGGGATCGGATCAATATGCTGACCGTCTTGCGCGAGCTGAAGAAGATCGAGCTGCGCTTGGTGCGCCTGGAGGA
>CAYWWL010000273.1:0-3377 GCA_964461925.1 uncultured Caulobacterales bacterium
CTCGATCCTCACGTGCGCCCATGCTTCGGCGGACATCTACGGCGAAGACGATCGCCCGGCGTACATTGGGCCGCAATGATCGACGCCGACGTTACGCTATTCTCTGAAAACAACAGTCGGGCGTTTGCGCGGCGCCTGGCGACATGTCTCGCGGCCGGCGACGTCATCGGCCTTGTCGGCCCCCTCGGCGCCGGGAAATCCGTGCTCGCGCGGGCGATGATTGAGACGCTCACTGGCGTTGACGACGCGCCGAGCCCAACGTTCGGTCTCGTGCATTCCTATCCTGCCGAGGGTTTCGACGTCTTTCATTTTGACCTTTATCGCCTCAAAACCGCCGAAGAGGCATGGGAGCTTGGCCTAGAGGCGGCGCTCGACGGCGGCGTAAGCTTGATCGAATGGCCCGAGATAATTGCTGATTTATTACCTGCCGAAACTCTGTTGGTCGCCATTAATCCCAACCCGACCGACGGCGCGCGGCAGGTTCGCTTGCGTGGTGGCGAGCGCTGGCGCGAAGCGCTTGCAGCCCTTAGCGAAACTACCGACAAATAAAATTGAACCGATGGTAACCAAGCGCAAACGCGCGACACGCCATAACGACGCCATGACCATTCAAGCACACACGCCCATTGACGGCGCCGAGAAGCACCGAACAGCTCTGCGCGATGAGTTCGTCGCTAAGGCCGGTTGGAGCGACGCAACCGCGGCGCCGATCGCCGGCGACGCGTCCACCCGCTCCTATATGCGATTATTGCGACAAGACGGCCGCGCGATCCTCATGGATGCGCCGCCAGCCGCGGAAACGGCGTTTTGCCCGCCTGAAGCCACCGCGGAAGAGCGGGTCGCCCTTGGCTATAACGCCGAGGCCCGCCTCGCCGGCCCGAATTTGAACGCCTTCATTCAGGTGGCGGCGGCGCTGCGTGGCGTCAATCTGTCCGCACCCGCGGTTTTCGCCGCAGACCCGACCAATGGTTTTGCGCTGATTGAAGACCTCGGCGACGATCTGTTCGCAAGAGCGATCCCCGCCGGCGCCGACGAACGCCTGCTTTATGAAACGGCGATCGACGTGCTGATCGGTCTGCGCCAGGCCGCGCCACAACCGCCGATAAGCAATGACTACCAAATGCAGGACTACGACATGGTCGCTATGGCGGCGGAAGTCGATCTGCTTACAGAATGGTATGCGCCGTTTCGCCTAGGCGCCGCCTTGGATAACGACGCTTTAGACAGCTATCGGTCGCTCTGGCGCGATCTCATCGATCAACTCTCGCCGCCGTCCGTGATCGTCCTGCGCGACTATCACGCTGAAAACCTCCTATGGTTGCCCGACCGCGACGGACAAAAGCGCGTTGGCCTGATCGACTTCCAGGACGGGCTCTTCGGCAATCCCGCTTACGATCTCGTCTCGCTTTTAGAAGACGCGAGACGCGACGTCGATCCCGGCCTGGCGCGCGACATGGTCGACCGCTACCTCAAGGCGAACGCAGACATGGACGCCGAGCAATTCCGTCGCGACTATGCGATCATCGGCGCGCAACGCAACGCCAAGATACTCGGCATCTTCGCGCGCCTCATCAAACGCGACGGCAAGGATCGCTATTACGACTTCCTGCCGCGGGTGGAGCGGCATTTCCAAAACAATCTCCGCCACCCGGCGCTTAGCCCCATGCGAGCGTTTCTTGCCCGCGCCCTCCCGGAGCTTGTCGCATGATCCCAACGCCTGACGTCGCTATGGTTCTCGCAGCGGGCCTTGGCACTCGAATGCGACCGCTCACCGACGCAAAGCCTAAACCCCTTATCACCGTCGCCGGCAAACCGCTGATTGATTACGCGCTTGACCGGTTCGCCGCCGCTGGCGTGCGAAAAGTCGTGGTCAATGTCCATTATCTCGCCGATCAGGTCGAAGACCATATGAAGACGCGCGACGACCTGTCGATCGCCATCTCCGACGAACGCGCACAGTTGCTGGAGACCGGCGGCGGCCTAAAGAAGGCCGAATTCCTTCTCGGCGACGACCCAATTTACTGCACCAATACCGACGCGATATTGGTTGACGACGGCGCTGCGGAGTGTTGCGCGCGTTTGGCCGCGACCTTCGATCCTGACGCGATGGACGCGCTCTTATTGCTCGTCCCCAAAAACGCCGCCACTGGCTATGACGGCGCCGGCGATTTTGATCTTGATGCAGAGCAAAATTTAGTCAGACCCGACGGGACCGGCGCGCCATTCATCTTCACGGGACTGCAATTAATCTCCCCAATACTGCTGGCCGACGCGCCCAGCGGTCCTTTCTCGACGCGGCTGCTCTGGGACAAAGCTGGATCGAGGGGTCGGCTAAAGGGGCTCGTGCATGATGGTCGGTGGATGCATGTCGGCGACCCGGACGGCCTAGAATTGGCGGAGAACTGGTTTGCTCAGGAACGCGCCGGCGAGAAATAGCGCGGGATAAGAATGGCCATTGGGCGCCGAGTCGGATAGTCTCTGACGACGTCGCTTTCGTCCAGAGGACCATTGGCGCTTTGCCCGAATTCACGTCAGACCAATCGCATGCAATCTTTGAGCGGCGCCCGTCGATCTTCGCTATTCGCGCGGGTCGAAGCTTCTTGAAAGAACTTGCGGTCGGCGTTTTCGAAGCGGTGTCGGCGACCTATGGCCACGATCCGCTGGCGTTGGCGGAAGCGGAAGTCTATTTGCCGACACGCCGCGCCGCGCGCGCCCTCGCTGATGCGTTTTCGACCCTCAATGACGCGCCGCAGACCATGATATTGCCGCGCCTTCGCACCCTCGGCGACTTGGACGAAGACGATATTGGCGCTTTCGGCGCGTCATTCTCCTCGGATTTGCCGCCGGCGATTTCCTCCGCTGAGCGACTATTGATCCTCGCCCAATGGGTCGCCGCGAAAGACCGCGCCTTTCGCGGGCACGAAAACTGGGCGGCCGCGCTCGCCGCCGCCAAAGAACTCGCCAAGGTTCTCGATTCTTTCTATACAGAGGAAGTTCAACTCTCCGCCTTGGCGGATGCGGCGCCGCAAGAATATGCGCAGCATTGGGAAAAATCGTTGGAGTTTCTCGAGATCGTCGTCGAGGCATGGCCGGCCTATTGCGACGCTCGGGGCCTTATGGATCCGACGAAGCGGCGCATGGCCCTCATCGACGCGCAATGCGAGCGCTACCGTAACGAACGTCCGTCGCATCCAATCTTCATCGCCGGCTCCACCGGCAGCGCGCCGAGCGTCGCACGGCTCATCGCGGCGGTCGCCGCCTTGCCTAAAGGGGCGGTCGTTCTGCCAGGGCTTGATCTCGATCTCGACGCCAAAGCCTTCGTGGAAGGCGGGTTTGAAACAGACGGGAATAACGATGTCAGTTATCTTGGTTTCTGG
>CAYWWL010000274.1:0-3368 GCA_964461925.1 uncultured Caulobacterales bacterium
CGGCGGGTAAATAAGGCGAGGGCGCGGTCGGTTTTGCCTCCCTCGACGCCTGGCGTCCCGCCGCCGCCCGGCGCTCGCTCCAGCCAGCCCTTGTCCTGGGCGTAATTTTCAAGGTCGTTCAGATAGTCGGCGTTGCGGCGCCGGGGCGCGGCGTCGAGCAAAAATTAACCATTCTCGGCCAGTTTTCAGCGGCAACTGAGTTTCTATGCCAATGTTTAAGACCGCGCTCAATTCCTGGTGCAAAGCGAATTTGCACGGAGCGGATCATCTGACCCGCGCCAAAAAGATCGTAGCCATCGCCATCGCGACGTTCTCGAGCGTCGCCTTGGTCGCGAACTATGTCCTGTTCCTGCATCGCTACGACGACATTCGCTTCTACGACCATTTGATCATGTTCTATGTGCCGATCCTCGTGGTCGGCTCGGCGATCAAGTTGTGCATGGAAGCGCAAGAGATCGACAAGACCGCGGCATGGCTGTTCGGCGCGAGCTATTTCCTGGTGGTGGTCAATTCGATCCATAACGGCACCGTCGTCGGCACCGTGGCGTTCTTCTTTCTCGCTTTGGCGATCTGCTTCGTGATGTTTTACGGCTGGACCGGCTTCGCCGTCGCCGCCGCCGTGTCGGTGGCGCATTTCGCCCTGTTCACCACCCCGGTGGAGTTCCTGCCCACCAGTTTCACGCTGTTGAACCGCGACGGCGCCGTGCCGATGCCGGAAGACGTCAATGGCGTCATTCAAGACTATGGGCTCGTCTTCTTCGCTTGCTCAGCGTGCGCCGCAGTGTTCAACGATCAAATGAAACAAGCCGTCGCGGCGCTCGCCGCCGCGCGCCAAAACGCCGCCGCGCCTGCCCAGAGCGCCGAGATCGCGGATCCGGCGCCGGCTGTATCCTAAAGTCCGGCCCGGGGTTCGAAGCGCTCGCCGTCTTGCGCCAGGATCGCTGGCGGCGTCGGCGCGAGGCTTGGTCGACGGGCGTCGATCAAATCCTTGGACGCGTAAAACGCGTCCTTGTTCTTCAGCGCCAGGGCGACGCCGGTCTTGATCTTCAAGCGCTGGGGATTGACCGCCTTGCCCTTGTGATGAACTTCATAATGCAGATGCGGCCCGGTGGAGCGGCCGGTGGTGCCGACATAGCCGATCACGTCGCCTTGGCGCACCCGCCGGCCTTTCGACAGGCCGCGCTTAAACCCTTTTAGATGCGCATAGGCGGTCTTATAGCCTTGGGCGTGCCGGATACGGACATAATTGCCGAAACTGCCGAAACGATCCATGCGCTCGATGACGCCGTCGCCGGCGGCGTAGATCGGCGTGCCGCGCGGCGCGGCGAAGTCGACGCCCTTATGGGCCTTGCGATAGCCGAGCACCGGATGGCGCCGCGTGCCGAAGCCTGACGACAGGCGCGCCCCGTCGATCGGGGTCTTCATCAGCAGCCGTTTGGCGCTGTTGCCGTCGGCGTCGTAATAGTCCGCGCGGCCGTCGCCGTCTTTGTTGACGAAACGGTAATAGCCTTTTTCCCGCTTGCCGCCGCGCCAACTCATCCGAGCGAAGAGGATCTCGCCGGCGCTGATCGGTTCGCCGTCAGGGCCGTAGATCAATTCGAACACCGCTTCGAAGGCGTCGCCTTTGAAAATGTCGCGCTGGAAGTCGATGTCGTAGGCGAAGATATTGGCGAGATTGCCGATGACCGCGTCGGGCGCGCCGAGGCGTTTCGCCGATAGATAGAGACTGCCGTCGATGACCCCGCTGATCGATGCGATGCGCGTCGCGCTCGCGTCGTTTTTGGCGATCTCGGCGACGAAGCCGCCCTGGCGTTGGCGCAGGCGGATCCGCCGTCCGGCGGGATCTTCAAAATCCACCGCCAACAAATACCGGGCGGTCGCGGCGTCGTCGGCGAGGGCTTGGAACACGGTGCGATGGGGCGCCACGGTCAAGACGTCGAAGTCTTGTCCCGCGCGCAGGCTGCGCAGATTGATCTTCTTGCCAAGAGCGGCGATGGCGTCGTTGACGTCGTCCCGGCTAACCCCGGCGCGCTCGAGCACGTCGACCATGGTCTCGCCCCGGCGCAAGGCGATGCGATCTTGCCGCGGCGCCTGGGGCAGGTCGCCGGTCATGCCGGCGAGGGCGACGCCGCGGCGTTCCCGCGGGGCGATGTCGGCGGCGAAGAAAAACGGCGTTAGGGCTTTCGGGGCCGGGGCGCGGCCGGCGAGGCGGATGGTGTTCAGGCGCGCGCGATCAGCGGCGCTGGTGACCGGCGCCGGGCGCGGCGGCTGCGGCGCGTTCTCCAAGGCGTCGTCGAGGGCGTCGTTCAGATCCGCTGCGGCGGCGAGATTGGCGATGGGATCCACCGGATTGACGCTGGCGAGGATCGGCGTGGCGTCGTCGATTTCCGGCGCCGGCGCCGGCGCGGTTGTCGACGCGGCTTGGCGGATCAGGCCGTCGCGTTTGGGATTGAGGCGCGGCGTCACGTCGGCGAGGACGCGATCGGTTTCTTTGTTCGGCGCAAGGCTCGGGGCGGGCGCGGCGGCGGCGGGCGTCGTCATCGCCAACGCCATCGCCGCGGCGCATGCAGCGCCCAGGGTCGCCGCCAATCGGGACGGCGATCGCGCCGAGGTCAGCGCCACGCAACGCGGCGTTTTCAATATGTCCAACCAGGCCCCACGCGACCCGGACGCTCGCAATAACATTCGTATCACTCTCACAACCGAGATTGACGTTTTGGAATATCGGCGCTCACGCGGCAAGGGCGACGTGGCGGCGGCGCGCCAGCGGGTCGCTCATTTCTCGCCAAGGAGACGCTGTCTCTTCCCCTAGCGTTAAAAGCTTAGTTGATTTCCTTTAATATTTACTAACGGCGCGGGAAATTGAAGGCCGCCTTTTTCGCCGTCTGAGTGGCGCTCGCCGCTGAGCTTCGCTAAGTTCGACGGACGCGGGTTTAAAAGTGGTCTGGGGCCGCAGAACGTTGGCGATACAAGGGGATTTCGGCCATGGCGACAGGGTCCAGGCGAGTGCGCGATGACGCGCCGTCGCAGCGCGGCGGGGCGGCTAAGCTCGCGCTGTTTGCATTATTGGCGCTGGCGCTACTGCTGGTTGCGGCCTATCTCGCCCGGACGGTCGTCGCCGAACGGGTCGCTGGCTCCGCCTTGGCGGCGGCGGGAGCGGAGACCGCGGACTTCACCATCGAACGGCTGGACCCTGGCGGCGTCGCCGTCACCGGGATCGATCTAACTTTCGGCGCCAAGGGCCCGGTGGACGCGGTCCGCCTCGACAGCGTCGAGCTGACCTTCGACGCCGTCGATTTTATCCGTAATCGGCGTATTAAGCGCGTCGTGATCGGGCCCGGGGAAGTGGCCCTGCGCTATCCTTTGGC
>CAYWWL010000275.1:0-3341 GCA_964461925.1 uncultured Caulobacterales bacterium
GTAAACCAAGCACCACCGCGATGTCTTCCACGTGGCGCGTCATGGGGCCTGCCGATGCACGCTTTCGCATCGTCTGGCAGCAACACCACATAGATCGAGAACCGAGGCATCAAATCGGCGATGAATTGATTGCCCGCCGCTGAATTGTGCACGTCGGCCTCTTCGAAATCCATATCGAAGAAATGCCGCCCTAGGGCGTTCCAAAAAGGATGCTCGCCCGCTTCGTTCTCCCAGCCGCGCAGTTCGGCGCATATCGGATCGGCGATCAGCTCGTCGTTCTGGGCGATGAACAAATAGCGCGACCGAGCGAGGAATTTGCCGAATCCACCGCCGCGCGCGTTCGGCGACAAAAACAACGACCCGACTTCGCCGGCCCCGGTGAAGTCGTGGGTCGGCACTAGAAGCCGCCGCTTGATCCGTTTGCCGAGTTGTTCCGAAGCATGGAACGTCCAATTGACTTTGTAATTGACGAAGCCGGACTCCAAGCCGATGGAGGAAAATACGGCGGTGGTGCCGAGGAGCTCGCCGTCGTGCTCCAACACCATCAGATAGACTTCCTTGCCGGGCTCGGTCGCCCCCGCCGCGAAGCTCTCAACGGCGTTGTCGATCCGTCCTCGGAGCGCCTTTTCGTCGGCGGGCAGATTGGTCATGCCCGATCCCGCGGCTTTGGCGAGTTCGAACACTTGATCGAAGTCGCTGCGCCTAATCGGTCGAATGGTCGGCGGCGTCATAGCTTACGCTCCCTTCGGCGACGGCGCGGCCGCGCCTGGGTTCGGAATGTCGCCGGCGGCGACGCGCAACAATAACAGCGCCGACAGTTTCGCCCGGTCCTCGAGGCTGTCGAGCCGCGCGTATTCGTCAGCGCTGTGGATATGCGCGCCAAGCACGCCGAGGGTGTCGACCACCGGCACGCCTTCGGCGGCGATGTTATTGCCGTCGCAGCAGCCGCCAGTGGCTTTCCATGCGATCTGCTGGCCAAGCTCGGCGCCGATCGACTTCACCGCTTCGAAAAACGCCGCCAATTGCGGGGTCATCGGTTTCGGCGGCCGCGCGAAGCCGCCATGCAACGCCGCGCCATAGCCGTCAGCCGCATCCGCCGCGGCGATCCGCTCGCGCACCGCCGCTTCGGATGCCGAAGCCGCCATGCAACGCCGCGCCATAGCCGTCAGCCGCATCCGCCGCGGCGATCCGCTCGCGCACCGCCGCTTCGGCGTAAGCCGCGTCCTCCGGCTCGGTGACGCGAATATTGAAGCGCACCACGGCCCGGTCAGGCACGACATTGTTCGGGCCGCCGCCGTCGATCCGCGCAACGTTGACGGTTAGGCCGTCGCGGGCGCCGCTGAGCCTGTCGATATCCGCTGCGAACCGAGCCGCCGCGGTCAGCGCATTGCGGCCCAAATGATGCTCGCGGCCGGCATGGGCGCTCTTGCCGGTGAAAATGGCGGAGAAATTGCCGCTGCCTTTGCGCGCGCCGGCGAGGGTTCCGTCGGCGAGCGCTGGTTCGTAGACGCAAGCGAACTGGGCCCTGCGCGCCGCGTCGGCGAGCAGCGCCGCCGACCCGTGAGAGCCAATTTCCTCGTCGGCGTTGATAATGACTTCATAGCCGATCCGGTCGGCGAAGGCGGACCGTTCCACCGTCTCCAACGCGCGCAACATGACCAGGAGGCCGCCTTTCATGTCGGCGCCGCCGGGCGCGTTCATGCGATCGTCGTCAAGCATTCGGTCATGCTGAAACGGATGATCCGGTGGAAACACGGTATCCATATGGCCGGCGAGCAGCACGCGGATCGGCGCTTGCGGGCGTTTGACGATGCGCAAGCAGTCTCCGGCCGGACGTTCTTCGACACTGCCGTCGCGCGCCACCACGGAATGCGGCGTCGACGGAACCAACTCCACCTCGGCGTCCAAGACGGAAAACGCGTCTTTCAGCGTCACCGCCATGGTTTTCAACCCGTCCATATTGTGGCTGCCGGAATTGATGGCGCACCAATCCCGAAGGACGGCGGTCATTTCCGGGCGTTTGCCGTCTAAATATGAAAGCTCGGATGAAAAGTCGTGCATGGAAGTCCCAATAGGCTCGGTAAGATGGCCTCAGGCCATAGCTGAGCTGGCCCGCGGCGGCAAGGCGCGGACGGAAGGGGAAACGCCAAGCGTGATCGAACCCCGCTTGTCACCGGGGCTTGAACCTTCTTAAAGTCGCGGTTCTTCGCTTGTGCAACACATCCCGGGACGCTGCCCTCCATGTTACGTTTTATCGAGTACTTCCTGATTAAATGGACCAGCTTCGCCAGAACCGCCTCTTGGGCGATGGTGGTGGCCTTGTTCGCCCTCACCGCAGTGGCGGGGTGGTACGCGGCGGGCCGGCTGAAGGTGAACACCGACACCAGCTCGATGATCGACCGCAGCCTCGATTTCCAGGTGAAGGCCGCCGCCTTGCGCGACGCATTCCCATCGATCAAGTCGGATATTTTGGTGATCGTCGAAGGCCCGACGATCGACGAGACCGAAGCGTTCACCGCCGCTTTGGCGGCGACGGTCGCAGCGCAGCCGGAAACGTTCAGCGACGTGTTCGCGCCCTCGTCCGACCGGTTCTTTCTGGAGAACGGCCTTCTCTATCTTGACGAAGCGGAGCTTGGCGATCGCCTCGACCAATTGTCGAAAGCGACCGGCCTGATCGAAAAACTGGTTAAGACGCCGAGCGCCGGCGTGCTTTTCGACACCCTTGCTGAGAACGACGCGCTGGCGGAAAAAGCAGACCTCGGCCAAGACACGCTACAAGATCTTTATGCGGAATTAGCCGATGTCGCCGATGCCGCGATCGCAGGCGCGCCGCGCCCTTTCGCTTGGCTCGGCGCCCTCGACACCGATCCGCCAGCCGACGGCGTTCACCGCCGTTTTATTTATGTCACCCCGACCTTGGACTATGAGCGACTACAGCCGGCTAAGCCCGCGATCATCGCGCTCAATCAAGAAATCGACGCGTTGAACGCGGCGTTTCAGGGACGGCTGGACACCTATATCACCGGCGATCCGGCGTTGCGGGCCGACGAATTGTCCGCCGTCACACGCGGGCTCGGGCTCTCGTTCGGGCTGTCGTTCGTTCTCGTCAGCGCGCTATTGATGGCGGCGTATCGGTCCGTCGGTCTCTCGCTGATGACGCTGGCGTCTTTGGTGATGACGATCATCCTCACCGCGGCTTTCGCCGCCGCCACCGTGCAGGAGTTGAACCTCGTCTCGGTCGCCTTCACTGTGCTTTTGGTCGGGCTCGGGCTTGATTTCGCCATCCACCTCTTATTGCATTTTCAGGAACGACGCGCGGCCAATCGCGGCGTCGCTCGGGC
>CAYWWL010000276.1:0-3334 GCA_964461925.1 uncultured Caulobacterales bacterium
TTGTCGCTGAGCATATATCCGGATCGGAATGGCAATTCGCTCGTAAGATGACGACCCAGGCGCGTAGTCTCGGCATGCGCAGCACCACCTTTCGCAATGCTTCTGGATTGCCGAACCGACGGCAAATCACGACGGCGAAAGATCTCGCCACCCTGTCTCGGCGCGTGATCCAAGATTTTCCGCAATACTATCATTACTTCGACACCAAATCCTTCGCCTGGAACGGCCGCACCTATCGCACCCATAACTCCTTAGTGAAGACCTATCCCGGCGCTGACGGTCTGAAGACTGGCTATACACGGCGGTCCGGCTTCAATTTGGCGACGACGGCCGTGCGCGACGGCAATCGCCTGATTGGGATCGTCCTCGGCGGTCGATCAGGCCGCACCCGCGATGCGCATATGCGCAAAATTCTCGATCAAAGCTTCGCCCGTGTGAAGGCGAAGCCGTCATTGATCGCCGCTCTCCATCGCGAGAAACCCTCGCCGCGACTGAAGCCGACCCTGACGCCGATCGTGCCTGCCCCGACCATCGCCAATAGCGAACTCTTGTCGACCCAAATCACCATCGCCGCAGCCGACCTTAGCGACGACACGGCGACCGGCGATCCGATCAGCGCGCTTATCGCATCCGCCGATCCGGCCAATGGCAAAGCGAGCGACGATTTCAACGAATATGAATTGATGATGCTGATGGCTGCAGGCTTCGAAGAAGATCTCAGCGAAGGCGATATCGACGAGCGCGCGCTAGCGAATTGGAATGTCCAGATTGGGGCTTACCAAGACAAAACCTTGGCGCAAACCGAGTTGGAGGCGATCGCCCGCAAGGCCGGCTACGCCGATTTGGCGCGGTCAGTCTCACCGTCGACATCTGAGACCGGCGAACAATTCTATCGCGCTCGCTTCACAGCTTTGACCGAAACCGACGCCCGCGAAATGTGCGACGCCATTCGCGGCATGAAAAAGAACTGCTTTGTCCAAAGCCAGGACTAAGCAGCGCCGCCCGGCGCGCCCTACCGACGCTTTCCCTTGCGATTTCGGAGCCTGGCATTGACGACCACCCTCACCCCAAATGGCTCGACCCTCGGCGCAACGCTCCCGCTTGCAGTCCTAAATGACCGCGCGCTGACGCTTGTTTGTTATCTCGGTTTCTTGGTCGTCGCGATCGCCGCCTTGGCGCCGTCGACGGCGTCGATGATCAAGATTTGGGTCGCCGCGCCATCATACGCGCACGGCGTTTTCGCCGCCCCATTGGCGATCGCGCTACTGGTTCTTCGGCGTACGGATTGGCCCGACGCCGCCAGCGTCCGGTGGCCGGGATTTCTGACCCTTGCTGGCGCAAGCGCGCTGTTGATCCTCGGCCGCGCGGCGGGCCTCGGCGCCGTCGAGCATATCGCGATAGCGGGCATCGCGATCGCCGGCTTCATCGCCATTTGCGGTCTGGCGCCGGCGCTGCGCCATGCGCCGAGCCTCGCTTTATTCGCCCTGGCCCCGCCCCTTGGCGACATTCTGGCCGCGCCGCTCCAGGCGATGACCGTCGCCGCAGTCGCGCCAATGCTGATGCTCTTGTCCGTGGACGCAATCCGCGACGCAAACGTCTTCACCACCGACGCCCATGTCTTCGCCATCACCGACGCGTGTTCGGGATTGAACATCTTCACCGCGTCGCTGATGACCGCATGCGCCATGGCGGCGATCGGCCTTGAAAGCCATCGGGCCCGGGCGCTGTTGGTCGCCGCAGCGGCGGGGCTCGCCGTCGTCGCCAATTGGCTGCGCGTGGCCCTGGTGATCGCCGCAGCGGAAGCCGGCCTCATCTCCGACGCGCTGTTGCGCGATCATGCTTTCGCCGGCGCCGCGGCCTTTACCGCAGTGGTGATTGTGCTGGCTATGCTGACGACCCGCCTGGACGATCGTCAGGCGGACGGTTCCCTGCCCCCATCGCCGCGCCTCGCGTCGACGGAAGATCGACGTCACGCAAACATGGCGACCATGCGTCGCGCAGCGCTCGTCGCCATGGCCGTGGTTATTCTCGCTGGCGCCTATGGCCGTTTGATCATCGATCGATCGCCGCCGACCGCGATCGCCGTCGTTCCCGAGATTACGATAGACGGGTGGCGGTCGCGCCGCGCCGCAGCGCCGATCTCATCAAGCAGCGCGTTCAGCCATTTCGACGTGCTTGAGACTCACCTGATCGCCGCCGAGGATCAGCGCGCCTGGGTGATGGTCGCGGCCCTTTACTACGATCGACAAGGCCACGAAGCGGCGGGCTATGAGACCGATGGCGCCGTCGCGGGCCTACCGACAGCGCCCATCGTCCGGTATTGGCTCGGCGGGAAAACCTATCGCTCCGCCAACGCCTATCGTGTGGCGCTTATGCGCGCCCGGTTGATGGGCCGTCGCCCCGCGGCGGGCGTCGTCTTAATCAGTCCGATCGACGACGCATCAGGATCGGCGCGCGCAGCGCTCAACGGCGCCGCGATCGGCCTTCGAACCCCAAGCCTGAGGTGAACCATGTGCGGCATTGCAGGCGTCATCGACCTTAAGGCTCAACGGGACATTCCCGCAGCGATCATCACACGGATGACTGACGCGATCGCTCACCGCGGGCCGGACGGCGCGGGATCATTTCACGCGCCCGGAGTCGCGCTTGGGCATCGCCGGCTCGCGATTATCGATCGCGAAGGCGGCGCGCAGCCGTTTCATGTTCATGGCGAGGACGGCGTCATCGCCTTCAACGGCGAAATCTACAATTTCCGCGACTTGCGCGCCGACCCGGATCTCAACCACCTGCCGCAGCGTACGCGCTCGGACACCGAGCTGCTGGCGGAAGGGTTTAAGGCGCTGGGCGCCGTATTGCTGCCGCGTTTGGCGGGCATGTTCGCCTTCGCCTATTGGAACCCCACAGAGCGGACATTGACGCTCGCGCGGGATCGGTTCGGCGAGAAACCGCTCTATTACGCGCAAACCGACGACGGCTATTTTATCTTCGCCTCTGAACTTCCCGCGCTCTTAGCTTCCGGAATGGTCGAGCGGCGACTGCGCCAGGATGCAATGGCGGATTATCTCCACTTCGGCTACGTGCCCGACCAAAAAGCGATCTTCGACGGCGTCGAAAAAGTTCAGCCTGGGGAATATATAGAGGTCAATGCCGACGGCGTCCGCCGGCGGCGCTATTGGCGCCTAGACGCGCGGGCTGACGAGCATCTTCAATTCGACGACGCGCGCGACGCCCTCGCCGGCGACATCGACGCGGCCGTCGATCGGCAATTGGTTTCCGACGTGCCGCTCGGGGCCTTTCTTTCCGGGGGCGTCGATTCAGCCACCTTAGTGACGTC
>CAYWWL010000277.1:0-2834 GCA_964461925.1 uncultured Caulobacterales bacterium
GGCTTGATTATAGAAAATTCTGCCAAAATCGTCTTTGTCAGGAAAGATCTCGTCTTGCATCGGCAGAAAAGCGCCGCCGGATTCCACCAGATAGACGCAAGGCAATCGGTTTTCTTCGGCGATCTCCTGGGCGCGTAAGTGCTTCTTCACCGTCATCGGGTGATAGGTGCCGCCTTTGACGGTCGGGTCATTCGCCACGATCACGCAGGTGACGTCGGCGATGCGGCCGATGCCGGCGACCACGCCGGCGGCGTTGAGATCGCCATGGTACATTTCCCACGCCGCAAACGCGCCGATTTCAAGGAATGGCGCGCCCGGGTCGAGCAGGCGTTCTACTCTTTCACGCGCGAGCAATTTGCCGCGGGCGCGATGCCGCGCCGCCCGCGCCGCGCCGCCACCCGCTGCGACGGCCTCGGTGTTCTCGCGCAGCGTCGCTACGAAGGACTTCATCGCCGCGGCGTTGGCGGCGAAAGACGAGGATAAAGGGTCGATTTGACTGATGATTTTGGCCATGCACCCGCTCGCGCTCGTTGTTTTATGATTTCATAGTGAGGCGCCGGATGGGAAACAATAGGCGCGCCTGAAAATGGGCGCCTGATATGCAGTCAGGACGGTTTCGCCGCGACGACGCCCATTGGCCATGGGGATAAGGCGGGTCTCAGGCGGCGATCCGCTCCAGCGCGGCGCGAAGAGCGTCCGGCAGCGGCGTCGGGCGCCGAGTCGCTTGGTCGACATAGACATGGACAAAATGCCCTTCGGCGGCGGGAGCGTCCTCGCCCGCTTTAAAGATCGCCAATTCATAGCGCACTGAGGTCGTCCCGATCCGGGCGACCCGAAGGCCGCCTTCGAGGGCTTCGGGAAACTCAAGCGGCGCGAAGTATCGACATTGCGTCTCGACCACGAGACCGATGGTGTCGCCGGCGCGCAAGTCGAGCGCGTCTTGACTGATCAAATACGCGTTCACGATGGTGTCGAAATAGCTGTAATAGACGACGTTGTTCACATGTCCGTAGACGTCGTTATCCGCCCAGCGCGTCTGTAGCGGCGTGATGTGCGGATAGTCGCCCCGGGTAGACTGAGCGCTCACCTACAGGACTTCCGTATACATGGCGAGCGCGTCGTCATAGGTGACTTCACGCGGATTGTTGACGAGGACCCGCTGCGCTTTCATGGCGTCCTCCGCCATGCGCGGCAAATCATTGTGCGAAACGCCGACTTGGGAGAGCTTTCGCTCGACGCCGGTGGCTTCAATAATCTCCACCAGGCGCGCGATGAAGCCCTCGGTGCGAGCGGCGTCCGAGCCTTGGGCGTCGGATCCAACGCACGGGGCGAGCTCCGCATAAAGATGAGCTGCGTTCGGCGCGTTGAACTTCATCACCGGCGCGAGCATCAGCGAATTCGACAGGCCATGGGGCACGTGGAAGATGCCGCCGAGCGGATAGGCCAGGCCATGCACGGCCCCAACGGGCGAATTGGCGAACGCTTGTCCGGCGAGCATGGCGCCGAGCAGCATATTGCCGCGTGCGGCCATGTCGTCCGGCGCCTCGCACGCTCGGACGATATTGGACGACAAGAGCTGCAATGCCTCTCGCGCGAGGGCGTCGGAGACAGGGTTTTTGCGGTGTCGGTTGGTATAGGCCTCGATCGCATGCACCATCGCGTCGATGCCGGTGGCGGCGGTCACGTGCCGCGGCAGACCGCGGGTAAGGTCTGGGTCGAGGACGGCGAGGTCGGGATAAAGCGCGTCGTCGACAATGCCGACTTTTTCGTCGGCTTCCGTGGTGACCACGGAGATCGACGTCACCTCCGAACCGGTGCCCGCGGTGGTCGGGGCTAAGACCAAGGGCGCCCGCGGACCAGTGATCTGGTCGGTGCCGTAAATCTCTTCAAGGCTCTGGCTGGAGTCCAATAGCGCGGCGACGATCTTCGCAGTGTCCATGCTCGATCCGCCGCCAAGGCCAATGACCCCGTCGGCCTTGTGGGCGCGGGCTTTGTCGACGGCGTCGCGCACCCGCGGCGCCGGCGGATCGGCTTCGACGTCGTCGTAAACAAGCACGTCCATGCCGGCGCTCTTTAGCCCATCAATCGCTGGCGCGATCAGACCGGCGGCCACCAGTCCCTTGTCGGTCAAAAAGATCGGGCGCGACATGCGTTTCGCCACCAGTTCGCCCAACCGCGCGCTCGACCCGCTCTCAAAGATAATTTCAGGGCAGGTGCGAAACGTGAAATTCATGGTCGATCTCCTCGGACGCGCTGCGCGTCGTCAATTAAAGCGCACCAATTTGCCGGGCCGGGCGTCGGTGACACGGTCATGATCGACCACTTGGGCGCCGGCGACAAGGGTGGCGCGGAAGCCATGGGCCGGCTGCAACAGGCGCTGCCCGCCAGCCGGCAGATCGCGCACCATTTGCGGCGGTCCAATCGATAAGCTGTCATGGTCGATCACGTTGATGTCCGCGCGCGCGCCCACGGCGAGGCGGCCGCGATCGTCAAGCCCGAGATAATCGGCGGCGTCGGCGCTGAGCATTTGCACCGCCCGGGGCAGCGAGATCCGGCTGTCGGCGCGGTCGCGGGCCCAATAGGCGAGCAGATAGGCCGGGAAGCTGGCGTCGCAGATCGTGCCGACATGGGCGCCGCCATCGGACAGGCCGAGCAAGGCCTTGGGATGAGTCAGCATCTCGTGGACATTGTCGTAAGAAAACTCCGTATAGTTATAAATAGGGAAGTAGATCAGCTGTTTTCCGTCGAGTTCGAGGCATACGTCATAGAGCTTCTCCATGGCGGTGACGCCGTCGCGGCGCGCCTCGGCGCCGAGGGATTCCTCCGCGCTTTGT
>CAYWWL010000277.1:2848-3317 GCA_964461925.1 uncultured Caulobacterales bacterium
AATTCGGCGGATCGCCGAGACGGAATAATTTATTCGCCACCAACTCGATGCCGGCGATGAAACTGTCGACGATCGGCGGCGTCGACGAGCCTTCCGTCGCCAGCTTGATCGGTTTGTCGGCGAGGCACTTCTTCTTGAATTCCGGATCGCGCATGATCGCCACGCGCTCGGCCAGTGGCTTGTCTTTGATCGCTTGATAGGCCGGCTGCCCCATGATCGGATGGAACGTGCAGGTCAGGCCGTTGAAGACGCCGATCGCCCGCGGCGCGACTTGAACGCGAAAGTCGACGCCGTCGGCGTTTAGCCGATCGGTTTCTTTCAGGATTCGACGCCATTGATCCGGCGCGAAGTCGCGTTGCATCAGCGACATGGAGCATGGCCGCCCGCCGGCGGCGCGGACAAAATCTTCGATAATCGAAAATTCCTCGTCGAACGCGTCGCCCGGGCGTTCGAGGTTGAAATCGTTGAC
>CAYWWL010000278.1:0-3316 GCA_964461925.1 uncultured Caulobacterales bacterium
CCGCAGGGTTTTAGCGCCATCGACTTGCGACACATGCACGCCGCGTTAGGGTGAACGCGATTTAACCCTATACGGATGAATTTTCCATCCGTAGAATTTTGCCGTTGCGAGAACCGCGGCGGAAACATGCGTCGCCACAGACACGCGTCGCCACAGACAAGCGTCGCCACAGACAAGCGCCACCAGGCGATGGGCGACCAATGGGCGTGAGGATGGATAAGCCCTACCCCTAAGGGACCGCAGCCAGGGTCGATCGACATATGACCGGTGGGAACCGCATGGGCCTGCGATGGGGCGGGCCGCGTCATGCGCGCCGATTTAAACGATATATTCGAAACCACTATTGACTAGATAATGCGTATATAATTTGTGTAAGGATATTTCTCGATGCCCCGCCCGACGACTAAATTGCCAACGGCTAAATTCCCAGCGACTAAGCGCCAGACGCCCCGGTTGACGAAACCCCTGCCGACGAAATTCCAGTCGATGAAATTCCAGTCGACGCAATTCCAGACGCTCAAGCCTGCGACGCTGTCGCTTCGCCTTCGCGCAGCCGCCGCGGCGCTCGCCGGCGCATGGCTGCTCGCCGCCCCGGCCCACGCGACCGAGGCGCAGACCATCCCGGCCAATCTCGACAGCGTCAGCAGCGACGTGATCGCGCCGGCGCTCGCGACGACATTGCAGCAAGCCGACGCCACCACCCAACATAAGGTGATCGTGCAATTCGCCGTCGCCGCCGGCCTCGCCGATAGGATGGAAGTGGGCGGGACCGCATCGGGCCGCAAGCGCGCGGTCGGTCTATCGCGCCGCGCCTTCATCAGATCGATCCCGCTGCGACCGGAAGGCGGCGGGCGCAGCCTGCGCCGGGGGCTTAAGAGGTCGCTCACCTATTTGCCGTTCATGGCCTATGAAGGCACCGCCGCGGAAATCGCCGCAATCTCCGCCAACGCCAACGTGCTCTCGATCACCGAGGACTTGGAAGTCCAGACCATGTTGCCGGAAAGCACCGTGGAGGATCGCGCCAACGCAGTCTCCCACTATGATATCGACGAAACCGGCGCCGGCTGGACGGTGGCGGTGCTCGACACCGGCGTCGCGCAAACCCATAACGCCTTCGGCTCCGGCCGCATCGTCGCTGAAGCGTGCACCTCCTATAGCGGCTGCTCTATCGGCAGCGGCCCTGGCGCCGGCGGCGTCCATCCCACGAACCCGCAATATCATGGCACCCATGTGGCCGGCATCGTGCTCAGCGAAGACGCGGTCAATCGCGGCATGGCGCCGGCGGCGAACCTGATCTCCGTGCGGGTCTTGCCGGGCACCTTGACCGACGTCGTCGAAGGCCTTGAGTACGTCTACAGCCAAAAGAACAATTTCAATATCGCCGCAGTGAATATGAGCCTTGGCGTGCCTAGCCTCGGTTTCAACAGCGACTGCGATTGGTATTCGCCGGCCATCGCCGCCGCCATCGATCTGTTAGCGAGCGCCGACATCGCCGTGGTCGTCTCCAGCGGCAATGACGGTTTCCGCAGCGGCGTGTCCCTGCCCGCGTGCATGTCGAACGCCATCGCCGTGGGCGCCACGAACGACCTGACCGACGCCGTCGCCGCATTCTCCAATAGCGGCGCCCTGCTCGATCTCCTCGCCCCTGGGGAATGGATAACGTCGGCGTGGTACCCGCCCCGCTGGTTCAACACGCTGCAAGGCACGTCCATGGCCGCGCCCCATGTGGCCGGCGCCTTCGCCCTGATCCGCGCCGCGATTTCCGACGCCAACACGGAGGAGATTCTTGACGCCTTGCAGAACAATGGCGAACCGGTGCGCGACTACCGTAACGGCATTACCCGTACACGCATTGATTCCTTCGCCGCCGCCGATGCGATTGCGCCATATTCTGACATGCTTCAAATTCGCGCGCGCTTTCAGCTCCCGTTTCCCATCTCGCCTGTTCCCGAGCCGATCATATGCTTGCCGGGAGAAGAATCGCCGTTTTGCCTAATCTCGCCGCTTCCGTTGCCGATTGAATGCGAAGAGGGCGATGAATCGCTGTTCTGTTCGGGGTCCTAGAATCCGGCGACGGCGAACGGCCGTCTCTGGTTCATCCGGCCACCCGCCAGACAGGCCACCCACCAGTCAGGAGCAAGGCTGACGCCGAAGCGCCTAGCGCGGCTCGCCGGCGGCGGCGCCGCGCGGCGTAATGTCGTCGATCGGGGTGCTCTCGCCGTTTAATTGCGGGTCGATGAACATCACGTCATTGGCGAAGTCGATCACGAAAGTGCGCTGGGAGAGCATGTCCGCGCCGGCGATGATCAAGGGATTGCCTTCCCCGCCTAAGACCTCCAAAGGCGCGAGATCCAAGACCAACATGGTCGGCGTGCGCCATTGATGGTCGCCCATACGGATCGTCGGCAAGGTCGCCTTCACCGTCGGCAGGGTCGTTTCAATCGATCCTTCGAGGCGATATTGCTCGCGAATGCTGCGCCGGAGTTTGCGCATAATGGTGTTGAACGAGGCCGCTTCCCAATTCATCACCGATGGCGTGGTGCCGGTGTCGAACAAGACCGGGCTCTCTCCGCGCTCGAACGTGCCGATGGCGAAATGCAGTCCGAAGTCCCGGGCCCCATAGGGCGCTTGCACCAGATCGATGCGGTCCCACGTGCGATACGGCGCGGCGGAGAACGTCGCCGACGGGATAAAGGTCAAGGCGTCGCGGCCGCGATCGAACCGCACCGCGTAATCGCGCAACACGTCCATGCCGATAATGCCGTCGATCTCGTCGCCGAACACCGGCCGCGGCAAGACGATCACGCGGTGGTTTCTCAAGTCGCGGTCGCCGAGCCGCAACGACGCGATCTGCGCTTCCGGTCGCGCTTCGGCGCTGATCAGCCCGCGCACCAATCGTTCGCTTGCTTGCACTTGCACGCCGTCGCCCATGCGCCCGATGGAGTGTTCGAACACAGCACTGATCGACGAGCCGGTGTCGATTAAAAATGGAAACGGGCCGCGACCGTCGATGAACACCGGGGCGACGAAGATTTCTTCTGAAGGATAGGTCGCGAGGGTGAACGAGGCGGCGACGACTTCTTCGTCGGCCTGCGGATCGGGATTAGCGGTAGCGGCGCTGGCGGCGTTAGCGTTGGCGGCGTTCGGGGCGGCGTTCGGGGCGGCGACGCAACCGACAAGCAAGCCGCCGAAGGCCAAGCAAGCAAGAGCCGCCGTCGCCGTCGCGATGATGCCGTGATGCTTGCGTTCGCCCACCAAACGTCCCCCGCCTGCAGCGCGCCCCAAATTCGCGCCATTTATTCATGCGCGCTCAATC
>CAYWWL010000279.1:0-3310 GCA_964461925.1 uncultured Caulobacterales bacterium
GACGGTATCGACGTCAACGCGACCTACGGCATGGACCTGCTTGGCGGTTCGGCGAACTTCCAGTTCACCGGTTCCTACACGCTCAAGCAAGAAGTGGCTCCGTTGCCAGGCGTTAACGCAGACGCAACGTTCGATTGCGCCGGCGTCATCAACCCAAGCTGTAACGCACCGGTTGCTCCAGATTGGAAGCACACCATGCGCGCAACGTTCAACAAAGACTTCTGGACGGCTTCTGTGCGCTGGCGTTACATCGGCGGCCTCGACTACACCCTGGTCGACGGTACCGCTGGTACGCTTGACACGATCGTTGCTGGCAATGGCGGCGTCGACTCCTTCAACTACATCGACCTCACCGCAGGCTTCGATGTGACCGAATGGGCTGGCCTCACCATCGGCGTGAACAACATCTTCGACAAAGAGCCTCCTTACGTTGGTTCGTCGTTGGCGTTTAACGCGAACTCGCTGCCAGGCTACGACCAACTCGGTCGCTACCTGTACGCAACGCTCGACCTGCGCTTCTAGTCGCAGTTTCGAACGAAACTTTTGGGAACGGCGGGCTGCAAAGCCCGCCGTTTCTTTTTATAGGTAGCGTTTCACCAGACGCTGGAGACCGTGATGGCCAATCAAGAAGCAATAAAATGGAAAGCCGACGGCGCCGCGAAAGCCCGCGCCGGGGATTTGCGCGGCGCGATCGCCTCGCTCAGCCAAGCCCTGGCGATCGACCCGAAAGACCCGAACTGCTGGTATGAAGTCGCCTTGATGATGCGCCGGCTCGGCGATTTCAACGGCGCCCTGGACAGCTACGCCAAGGCCCTCGACCATGGCGTCGACGCGCCGGAGGAAGTGCATTTGAACCGGGCGGTGATCTACGCCGACAATCTGCGCGACGACCGCGCCGCCTTTAAAGAACTCGACAAGGCCCTCGGCCTTAATGACCGCTATGCGCCGGCGCTTTTGAACCTCGGCAATCTGTTTGAGGAGCGCGGCGACGCCGAGGCCGCGAGCGACGCCTATCAGCGGCTGATCGACGTCAAGAGCGACGCCAATCTCGCCCTCGAAGCCACCGCCCGGTTGGCCCATTTAAGCAAGCCGGAAAGCGCCGACGCGCCGATCTTCGCGGAATTGCAAACCGGTCTTGAGACCGCGCAATTATCGCCGATCGCCCGGGCCAACGCTGGTTTCGCCCTCGGCCGCGGGCTTGATCGCCTCGGCGACTACGCCGCCGCGTTCAAGGCCTTCGACGCCGCCAACGCCGTCGCCGGCGAAAACGGCCCGGCCTATGACCGCGCCCGCACCGAAGCGCTGATCGACGGCATCATCGCCGCCTTCGACGGCGGCGTCGCCTCCTCGGTGGAGCCGGGCGCAGGCCCGCAAGCGCCGATCTTCATTCTCGGCATGTACCGTTCCGGCTCGACTTTGTGCGAACAGATTCTCGCGTCGCATTCGGCGATCATCGCCGGCGGCGAGCTCGAATTTCTGCCGCGCATCGCCGTGAAGCGTTTCCAGCCCTTCCCGCAAGGCGTCGCCAAGGCTCATACGGCGATGTTCGAAAGCGCGGTCAATGAATATTGGAGCCATGTGCGCACGGCGTTTCCCGACGTCGACCAAGGCCGGCTCACCGACAAGCGGCCGGATAATTTCCTGCTGATCGGCTTGATCAAGGCCTTGTTCCCGGACGCCAAGATCGTCCACACGGTGCGCGATCCGCGCGATATCGGCGTGTCGATCTACACCCAGCACATCAACCAACAGCTCCGTTCGTATGCGAATGATCTATCGGCGATCGGGCACTATATCGGCCAATATCGCAAACTGATGGCGTATTGGCGGGAGGCGTATGGCGACGACATCGTCACGTTCGACTATGACGCTTTCGTCGGCGACCAAGAGAACAAGACCCGGGCGCTGCTCGACGGCCTCGGCCTGCCGTTCGAGCCGGAATGCCTCGCCTTCCACGAAACCGAGAACACGGTGAAGACGGCGAGCTATTGGCAAGTGCGCGAGCCTTTGTATCAGCGCTCGTCCGGGCGTTGGAAACACTATGAGGCGCAACTCGGCCCATTGCTCGACGCTCTTGGCCAGGCCGGCGTCGCGCTCGACTAAGCGCGTCAGCCGCGCGGCGCCATGTCGAAGGCGATGGTCATGCGCGGCGCATCGTCTGTGAACGGAACGGTCCCGTGCCACATATAGGACGGGAACAGGGCGAGCCAGCCTTCCTTCGGCGCGATCACGCGCACCGGCGGCAGGTCGAGCGCCAATTCGATCGGCGGTTCGCCGAACTGGATCGCGCCGGCCTGATCCGCGCCCGTCGCCACGGACGGCGGCAATGAGAGATAGAACGCCGAACTCATCCAGCCTTCCGGGTGGATATGATTGACGTGATTGCCTGAGCTCCACAATTTCACCGACCACGAGCCGATAATGTCGACGCTGCGCGCTTTGCGGCGATAGAACGGGTGGCTGTCGTCGTCGGGCATGGCGGCGACGGCTTTTTCCACCGCGGCTTTGAAGGCGCGCTCGGCTTCGGCGATCACCGGCGAAGGGCGGCCGAACAAACGGCCCGCCGTCTGCGAGCCGCCGCGCAAGGATTGGTTGACCGGCTCGCGCACCGCCGAATGCATCGGTTCGATCTCGGCCACGAGGCGCGGCAGAAATCCGTCGTCGCTTTCCGCCGCCGCTTCGACGAAGCCAATGCTGCGTTCATAATCGAACAGCCAGTGCTCGCGCGGATCGTCGAGCAGGCGCCAGGCGGTGCCGAGATAGGCCCAGGCTTCCTGATTGTCAGGGTCGAGAGCGACGGCGGCTTCGGCGCGTTTGGCGGCGAAGTCATAATCCCCGCGCTTCAACAAATGCCGCGCATAGGCGTTGAGGAAGGCCGGCTCGCGGTCGCCTTCGACGCGGTGCAGGTTTTCATACAAGGTCCGCGCGGCGGCGCTGTCGCCGGCGATCTCCAAGGCGTTGGCCTCGAGCACTTGAAAGCCGGGTTGGTCGCCGCGCTCGCGCAGGGAACGGATCACCGGCAAAGCGTCGTCGATGCGTTTGGCTTCGATCAGGAAAGAAGCGAGGGTGACCGACAGATCGAGCCGTTCCGGGTGCGCTTCAGCGGCGGCGGCGAGGCGCGCTGTCGGGTCGACCCCCGGCGCCACGGCGTCGCCATGCTCCCACAGAATCCGGGCTCTGGTGTCATGGCCGCTGGCGAAGGTGGGCGCGGCGGCGATCACCCGGTCGGCGCTGGCCAGGGCCGCCGCGACGTCGCCGCGGTCGAGCTGCACGCCGGTCTCCAAATCGTCGAGCTCCGGTCCAGAGAAGC
>CAYWWL010000280.1:0-3295 GCA_964461925.1 uncultured Caulobacterales bacterium
CGGCAAAGTCAAAGACGCCGCTAGCGACGTGACGAAAGAGATCGTCGCGACGTTGATCGGCGAAACGCCGGCTGACGACGTCGTCGCCGGCGCCGTCGGCCGCGTGACCGCTGAGTAAAACCCATCGTCGTCGGCGCACCGGCGCTGACGACGCAAAGGAACAAAGCCCATGACCATGGAGACCATTCTTCCCGCCCTCCTCCTCGCCGCCGAAGCCGCTGGCGATCATGGCGCGACGCCGCTCTGGCAAGACACGTCGACCTGGGTCAGCCTCGGTTTCCTCGTTGTCGTCGGCCTGTTCGCCTATATGGGCGTGCACAAGCAAATCGCTGAAAGCCTCGACAAGCGCACCCAGAAGATCGCTGACGATCTCGACGAAGCGCGCCGCCTGCGCGAAGAAGCCCAGGAGATGCTGGCCAAGTACCAGCGTCGCCAGCGCGAAGCCGAAGAAGAAGCCCAAGCCATCGTCGAGCAAGCCAAACGCGACGCCAAGCGCATGGCCGCTGACATGCGCGAGAAAATCGACGAACAGATCGAGCGTCGGACGAAAGCCGCGGAAGACAAAATCGCCCGCGCCGAAGCGCAGGCCCTCGCCGACGTGCGCAATCAGACCGTCGACACGGCGATCGAAGCGACCCGAGCGATCATTCGCGAACGCATGGACCAAAGCGCCCACTCCGCGTTGGCGGAGCAGGCGGTTGAAGATCTACGCGCGCGCCTGAACTAACCGGCGCTCAAACGGCTTGAATTATGCCTAACTGGCTTGCTTGCGCCGACGGCGCATGGCCAAGCCGCCAAGACCGGTGGCGAAGAGAAGCCCCGCCGCCGGCACCGGCACGGCCTGCAGGTTCACGTTGAAATCGCCCTTCAGCCATTTGCCGGCGAGCGCCAGGCAGCCCTGCGCCGTGCACTGCTGATTTGGCGTCAAATAGAACCAGACCGCGAACCCGTCGAGAATGTTCTTGCCGTTAGCCCCGGCCCCAAGCTGCAACGGATACCGGGAATTCGCTGGGCGCTGCGAAAAGTCGAAGGCGTAGCCGTCGAGGCCCGCGACGCCGGTGAAGGTGCCGCTCATAAGGTCGAAATAACGCCAAGTCGACGGATCCACCGACCCGCCATTGTCGGCGTAGGCGTTAGACCGTAGCTCTTTCTTCGGCCCGCCGGAGCCCGGCCCGTCGCGAAGGCGAAACTTCAGATCGACGATCGCGCGAAATTCCGAATCAACTTGGGAAACGATCTCCCCGGTTAAGGTCGCCGTGCCGTCGTCCTTAATGTCGAAGATGCCAAAAGGATTGAAGTTGAAGTCCGACCCATTGCTGTCGCCGTTCAAGGGCGTGCCGGCGTGGGTTTCGAAGAACGGCATCCAAACCGCGTGGTCGTTATTGCCGCCATGATAAGCAGGATCGCTCTGCGCCGACGTGACCTCATAGGTTTGCACCGATGCGGTTGCGGCGACGGGCGAGAAAACAAGTGCGCCGGCCAAAGCTGACAATGCGAGTGCGCGTTTCATGATGGCGTTCCCCTTTTGAGACAATTGGGGATCCGCCGTGCAACTAGCTTTCCATTTTCCGGGTTTATGCCTGACGACGGCGCAAAACCGCCAATACCACAAGGCCGGTGATGAATAAGACCTGGGCCGCGGGCGGCGGGACCACTTGCAAATTGAGATTAATGTCGCCGCGCCACATCCGGCCGTCGACAGCGTCGCACAGCGCATGTACGCACGCCGGGTCCGCCGCCAGGAAGATCCATAGGGCGAATCCATCGGAAATATTCATGCTCGACGCGCCACGGCCCAGTTGTCCCGATCGACCGCCGTCCAAAGGGCGTTGCAGTATGTCGAACGACGCCCCGTCAAGCGCCCCGGCGCCGGTGAGGACGCCGCTGACCAAATCGACATAGGTCCACGCCGCCGGGTCGACCGGGCCGCCTGAGCCGACATAGGCGCCGTCCTGAAGGCCGAGCTTTGGCCCGAGCGCCCCCGGCTCGTCCCGGGTCTGTAGTGTTAGGTCGATCCTCGCGCGATAACTCGGATCGACTTGCGACCGAAGATCCCCGACCAGGCGCACGCTCCCGTCGCCGACGATCGTCAGCGTCGCGCCGGCCTCGAGATCGAAATCCGACCCGTCAGGATCGCCGAAAAGAGGCGTCCCCGGAACGTCCTGGAAAAGCCGCGCGAAGACGGCGTGATCATTGTCGTCGTCGCTATAGATCGGGTCGGCGACGGCGCTGGAGGCGAAGTAAGCGATGGCGGCGGCGGCGGGACGGCAAGTGAAAACGACAACGCAAACAATAAGCATGGTCCGGAACATATATGACGCTCCCCTATTATCCGGGGAGCGTTATCACGTATCGCCCTTTCCAAGTGTCGAGTTATGCGCCAATCGGGGCTATAAATACCCCTGCACTTCCGCCATCCGTTTGCAGAGGATATCGAGCGGCATTGAAGCGCCGTCGGCTTGGACGATGCGCACGTGCTTTCGCTGCAAGTCCCGAGCGTGATCGGCGCCGCAGGAATGGGCGATCATCGCCACGTCCTTACGCATCTTGGCGACATAGTGCGCGACCTGTTCAGCCTTGCGCTCCGGGTTGAGCCCGTCCTGCAAGCGCTTGTCATGGGTGGTGACTCCCGTAGGGCACTGATTGGTGTGACAGCGCAGGGCTTGGATGCAGCCGATGGAGAACATGAAACCGCGGGCGGTGTTCACTGCGTCGGCGCCGGCGCAATAGGCCCAGGCCACGTCCGCCGGGGTCGCCAATTTGCCTGAGGCGATGACTTTGACGCGCTCGCGCAGGCCCCGCCGTTCGAGAATGTCGCACAGCATCGGCAAGGCGAAACGCAGCGGCAGGCCGACATTGTCCATCAGCGACATGGGCGCCGCGCCAGTGCCGCCATCGCCGCCATCGAGGGTGATGAAGTCTGGCGCATATTCGACGCCGCGCTTCTCGATCTCGTCGCATAATTCGTCGACAAAACCGTAATCGCCGATCACGGTCTTAAAGCCGGCTGGGAGTCCCGACACCGCGCGCAACCGATGGACCATCTCCACAAGGTCCGCGACGCTGTCGATCTCAGGATGGCGATTCGGCGAGATCGACGATTTGCCCACGGGAATCCCGCGGATCTCGGCGATTTCCTCGCTGACCTTCTCCCCTGGCAGAATGCCGCCTTTGCCGGGCTTGGCGCCTTGGGCCAGCTTCAATTCGATCATCTTAACTTGCGGATGATCGGCGATCCGTTTCAGCGCCGCCTCGTTCAACAAGCCGTCGTCCGTACGACAACCATATTTGGCGG
>CAYWWL010000281.1:0-1929 GCA_964461925.1 uncultured Caulobacterales bacterium
TACACTCTTTACCTGCGCGGCGCTGGCCGCGACCCATGGCGTCGCTTTCGGCGAGCCCGAGCCGGCGCTCGGCAACGCCCGGGTCGCCGTCTTAAGCAATGGCGGGCGCATCGGCGTGCGCGCGCCCTTGGCCGACCATGACGCGCCGATCGTTCGCCCCTATATGCTGGTCGACGACATCGAAGCGGCCACCGCCGCCGCGCAAAAGGCCGGCGCCACGTTCGCCATGACCGCCACCGAAGCGCCGGGCCATGGCACGTTCGCCATCTATATGCTCGGCGGCCATCAATACGGCCTGTGGCAGCAATAGCCGGCGCTTACGATTGGCGATCGGCCGGCGCTCGGAAGGCGCTGGCCCGTCGCGGCCATATCCCTCAGTGCGCGGAGGATAATGTCTGGATATTTAAGAGAGAACGCCTCGGCGCGGCGCTGGACCTGATCCGCGCCGCGGTTGCGGCGTCGGCGGCGACGTCATCGCATGGAGGGTAATGGTGGAGCTAGGCGGAATCGAACCGCCGACCTCTTGAATGCCATTCAAGCGCTCTCCCAACTGAGCTATAGCCCCAATTCTTCGGCGCCGCCGTCCGCTGGTCCCGCGCTGGGGTCAAAATCGGATGGCGTCGAAAAACGGAATTGAACCGGCCGCAGCGATCGCGTCGCCCGGTCAATAGGCGGCGGACACTAGCCGCGCCGCGCCGCCCCTGCAAGCCAAAAATCAGCTCTTTTTCCCAGCCCTTGAAAGACCTCTCGGCTTTGCATCCGAAACCTGTCGTTCGAAACCGTTCGCGCGAACGCGATCGGTCGGGGCTGGCGCCGACTTGGCCAAAAACGTCTTGGCCTTAGACGTCGTCGTCGTCGCCGCCTGGGACGATCACGCCGACATCGTCGTCGTCGTCGTCGTCGTCGAGCAGGGCGTCATCTTCGTCGTCATCGTCAATATCGATGTCGATGTCGCCGATGCCCTCGAGCTCGTCGTCTTCATTGTTCTCTTCTTCGTCGAGACCGGCCTTGCGCTTCGGCTTGGCCTCGGCGTTCTCCGCATCGGCCTCTTCCAGGCTGGTCTCGCTCTCAGGCTTCTCTTCGGGCTTCTCTTCCGCCGGCGCGTCTTCAGGGCGCGGTTTGCGCGGCTTCAGCAGCGCCTCAGGGATGAATTCATGGCCGCATTTCGGGCACTGGGCCGGTTCTTTGTTGAGATCGTAGAACCGCGCGCCGCATTCCGGGCAGTCGCGCTTCACGCCAAGTTCTTGTTTGCTCACTGGAGGAATCCCTTACACGTTAAGTCGAATTGGCGGCGGGGCCGCGTCCGCCGTGGCGGCGTCGCTGCGGGGGGCGCCGATCCCCGTCGGAACCGTCGTCATTGACCCGAACGCCAAGATCGGTCTGTTGCCACGTGTGCGCAGCCGTGTCAAAGCGCATAAGGCGTTCGGCGCCGTAAAAGGCGGATGCGACCGATCGATAAGGAGCTACGAGAGCGACGATGGCGGCGATGCAAGGAGCAGCGGAGATCAATCTGGCCGGACCGATCACGGCGACGCCGACAGGCTCGGGAGCGACGGGTTCGGGGCTTACCGGCGTCATTCGCGCCCCGGGGGACAAATCCATCTCCCACCGGGCGATCCTGTTCGGGGCCATGGCCGAGGGCGAAACCACCGTGCACGGCCTATTGACCGGCGACGACGTGATGCGCACCGCGGCGGCGATGCGCGCCCTCGGGGCCGAGGTCGAGCGCGATCCGCCGGCGGCGGACGGGGCCGGCCCGGTCTGGCGCATCCGCGGCGGCGCCTGGTCCAATCCGGCGCGGGATCTTTATTTCGGCAATTCCGGCACCGGCTGCCGCCTGGTCATGGGCGCGGCCGCGGGGCGCGGCGTCGTCGCCGGGTTCGACGGCGATGCGTCCTTGCGCAGTCGGCCGATGGGCCGGATCACCGA
>CAYWWL010000281.1:1939-3283 GCA_964461925.1 uncultured Caulobacterales bacterium
TCTAGGCGCCATGGGCGCCAGCGTCGTCACCCATGCGGGCAAGCTCCCGGCGCGGCTTAACGGCGGCGCTTTGAGCGCCATCGACTATCGCTTGCCGACGGCGTCGGCCCAGGTGAAGTCCGCGGTCCTATTGGCCGGCCTCGGGGCCGAGGGCGTCACCAAAGTGATCGAACCGATCCTGTGTCGCGACCATACCGAACGCATGCTCGGCGCCTTTGGGGTGACGCTCGAGATCGAACCCTTGGCTGAAGGAAGAGCGATTTCTCTCGCCGGCGGCCAGCGCCTGCGCGGCGCGGAGATCATCGTGCCGGGGGATCCGTCCTCGGCGGCGTTCCTGGTGGCGGCGGCGCTGATCACGCCGGGGTCGGACGTGACCGTGGAGAATGTCTTGATGAACCCGCTGCGGGACGGTTTTTTCCGCGCGGTTAAGGAAATGGGCGCCGCGATCGAGTTCCTCAATGAGCGCGTGGTCAGCGGCGAGCCCGTGGCCGACATTCGCGCCCGCACGTCACGACTGTCCGGCGCGGCGATCCCCGCGTCATGGGCGCCGTCGATGATCGACGAATATCCGATCCTCGCCGTGGTCGCCGCGTTCGCTGACGGCGACGTCTATATGCCGGGGATCGAAGAATTGCGGGTCAAGGAAACCGACCGGATCGACGCCACCGTGGCGTTGTTGGCGGCCAATGGGGTGGAGACAGATTCTGGACCGGATTGGCTGAGGGTGTGCGGCAAGGGCGCGACGCCCGCCGGCGGCGGCCTGGTCAAAACCGAACACGACCATCGCATCGCCATGGCCGGCTTGGTGCTCGGCATGGGCGCGGCGGCGCCGGTGACGATCGACGACGGCGCGATGATCGCCACCAGTTTCCCGAGCTTCGCGCCGCTCATGGCCCAGCTCGGCGCCCGCATCGCTGCGGCCTAAGGCGCTCGCGCCTTGCCAAGCGCGATCGAGACGGCCATTTTCCGCACTGCGTCGAACGCGTCGCCAAATATGGCGCAGCCAACCCCAGGGAAAGAGATCTGTTTGTGACGAAGTCGAAAGTTATCGCGTTGGACGGGCCGGCGGCCTCGGGCAAAGGCACCTTGGCGCGCCGCTTAGCGGACGCCTATGGCTTCGCGCATCTCGACACCGGGGTCCTGTATCGCGGCGTCGCGTGGATGCTGCTCGACGCCGGGCGCGATCCGGGCGACGCTGACGCCGCCGCTGACGCGGCGATGAATTTCGACCTCGACCGGGTGATGGCGGCGCCGATCCGGACCAAGGACGTCTCCGCCGCGGCCAGCGTCGTCGCGGCCAATCCGGCGGTGCGCGCGGCGCTGCTCGAGTTCCAGCGGCGGTTC
>CAYWWL010000282.1:0-3276 GCA_964461925.1 uncultured Caulobacterales bacterium
AATTGACGGAAGTTTTGACGTTGCGGACGACCTGGCGCGACCAAGACGGCGCGTGGAAGGCGCTCAACTAGTCGAGCGCGCCGCCGAGCAGGTCTTCCTCCAATGCAGGATCCGCATTGGCGCCTGCCGGTTCAGGGTCTTGTTTCGGCGCCAGATCGAGGTCGTCGCGCAGGCGGTCAAGATCGCCCATGACGGCTTCTTGGGCCGCCTGATAAGAGGCCGACAACGCGGCGTGATAGGCGGCGAGATCCGCCTCAGCTTCCCGGTTCAGGCACTGAAAATACGCGTTCGAGGCGTCGATATAAGCGTTGTACTGACGGACCGCTTGCGTCTTCGCGCGGCGCGAACGCTTGGCTTTCTCGATCGCTTCAGCGTCGAGACCGACGGCGCTCGGGGCGACGCACTTAGTGAAGCGATAGTCTGGCGCGGCCCCAGGCTCCGCTGCGGCGGTCCATTCGCCCGCCGCCGCCTGTGAAAACAGACCGGCCGCCGCGATCACGCCCAGTGACAGGGGTCTATCCGGCAAAGCCCGCTCCTGCGTCTTGCGGCTGCATGCGCACCAGACGCGAGGTCAGCACCGCCGCTTGGCGATGCACCACGGCTTTTTGGTAGTCAGGGTTTTTCACCATTTCGCCGAACGCGGCGGCGTTCGGGTATTCGGCGACGAACGCGGCGTCCCACAATTCGTCAGCCGGGCCGATCAGGACGTGTTTCGGGCTCCAAGAATACGCGATTTTGCCGCCGACGCCGCGGAAGATCGGTCCGCTTTCCTCGCCATAGCGCGCATAGGCCTCGGCCCCAGTCAGCCCCTCGCCCGCGGCGGCGTGGTCGTCGGGATAGCTCGCCTTGTCTTTGAACTTCAGGAGGTTGAGCATATGCACGACCCCGTGTTCCGGCATTTTCATCATCGCGCCGAATTGCTCGCGGGTCGGGTCTAGGTAAATCTCCATCAATCTCTCACTTTCTCTGTAGGCCAACGATGCGCCCCATCAGGCCGTCGACCAGGGGCTCCGGCAAGGTGTTCCGCAACAGCAACGAGCCGAGATATTTCTTCGGCACCACATAGCGCGCTTTCGGGTTGGCCGCCGTCAAGGCATGGCGAATCGCTTCAGCGACGTCCATCGGCGAGGCCCCGTCGGGATGACCTTTCGCATGCCAGGCTTTCATCCGCGCCACGGCGTCTGCATAGGGCCGCCCTGGCTCAGCGAACGGCTCAAGCCCATCTTGTTCTTGCTCGCCGAACGGCGTGTTGATGAAGCCCGGACGGACCAAGCTAACCTTCACGCCGTGCAGCGCCATTTCTTGCCGCAACGCGTCGCTGAGGCCTTCAAGGGCGTGTTTCGAAGCCGCATAGGCGCCCATGAACGGCGAGACGATGCGCCCCGCCACGGAACCGACATTGACGATCCGGCCGCGGCCTTCCGCCCGCATCTGGGGCGCGACGGCCTTGCACATGGCGACGACGGCGAAGACGTTGGTCTCGAACTGGCGACGCCATTCGTTCATGTCGATTTCCTCCACCGGGCCGGTGACGGAAACGCCGGCGTTATTGACCAGCCCATAAAGCGGCTGCCCGGCTTCGGCGATGGTCGCCATCGCCTGTTCGATCGAGCCTTCGTCGATGACGTCGAGGCGTAGCGCGGTGATGCGGCCGCCGGCCAGGCCCTCCAAGTCCTTGGTTTTCTCAAGCCGTCGCGCCGCGGCGTAGACCTTAAAGCCGCTGCGCGCGAGCAGCACCGCGGCGGCTTCGCCGATTCCGCTTGACGCCCCGGTGACGAGAACAGGTTTGTACAAGGACGAGCCTCCCTTGGTTCGTTTGATCGCCGGTTATCGCGTGACGCTGACGCCGTCTTCGGCGACGGTGACGACCATTCCATCTTCAGCGAGAACCACGCCGGACCGGGTCTTGCTCACGTCGCGCATAAACAATCGCCGGGTCAGAAAATTGTCGGGCGCGGGGGTCAAATGATTGAGGAACAAGGCGCGGACGTCGGCTTCATTGGCGATCTCGGCGGCTTCGACGGGGCTCGTGTGATAGCTCGGAATGTCGGAGAGGATTTTCGCCACCCGAGCGTTCCCGGCGGCGGCGGCGGCTTTTTGCAAGGTCGCCACCATATGATTGGCCTGGGCTTCATGGACCAACACGTCAGCGCCCTTGGCCACGGCGATTAAAGCCGCCGTCTTGCTGGTGTCGCCCGAAATAACGACGCTGCGGCCGCGATAATCGAAGCGATAGCCAACCGCCGGCTCTACTGGTTCATGGTCGACTTGAAAGGCGGTGACTTTCAGCCCGTCGTGTTCGAACACCACAGTCGGCGTTTGGGGCGATGGGAACGCCTCGGCGGTCAGTCCGGCCGTTCGCGGCGCGGCGATGGCTTTGCCGTGGTGAGCGGTGCGATAGGCATTGTCATGGGCGATCGCCAAGTTGACCCCATCGACGACGCTGGCGACCCCGGGCGGGCCGAACACCGGCGTCGTCGCCGGTCGACCGGCGACCCAAGCGCCGAGATTGGCTTCGGTCAGATCGCCAATGTGATCGCTGTGGAAGTGGGTCAGAAAAATACCGCCAAGACGGTCGCCAGGCAGACCAGCGAGCTGCACCGTCTCCCAAGATCCCGTGCCGACGTCGACGAGATAGAAGCGATCGCCGGCAATGATCGCGGTGCAGGTTTGCGCCCTTTTGGCCGACGGCAATGGCGAGCCAGTGCCGCAGAACACGATCTTAAGATCGTCGTCGCCAAATGAGGCCGCCTCGCCCATGGTCGCCATCGCCGATGTGGCGGCGCGTTCGAATACGACATTCTGCAAGGTCGGTGCGCGCAATGCGGTCGAGACGCCAATCGCCACCGCAAGTAGTCCCACGCCAATGATTATAGCCAGCCGCATCGCCCCATCTCCTTGCGTCGACGCCAACTATGGTGCCGCCCTTCGCCCAAGGGGCGCAAGCTGAAACCACAGTATTTGCGGGGCAATGCCTGCCGGCGCTAGACCAAGCGCGAGCGGGTCACGGCGGCTTCGATGAAGGCGGAGAAAAGCGGATGCGGATCAAACGGCCGCGACTTCAACTCCGGATGGTATTGCACGCCGATAAACCAGGGATGGTCCGGAATCTCCAGGATTTCCGGCAAGCGCCCATCGGGAGAAACGCCTGAAAAAACAACACCATGCTCGGCAAGTCTCTCACCAAGCTCGATATTAATCTCATAGCGGTGACGGTGGCGTTCTTCGAGCTCTTCCGCGCCATAGACTTCCGCCGCCCGGCTGCCAGGCGTAAGC
>CAYWWL010000283.1:0-3272 GCA_964461925.1 uncultured Caulobacterales bacterium
TTCGGCGAGAACGCGTCGAGACGGCCGGTGACCCGGTCGTCGAACCGAGCGCCGATGGCGATCATCAAATCGCAGTCATGCATGGCGTGGTTCGCTTCGACGCTGCCATGCATTCCGAGCATGCCGAGCCATTGCGGATCCGCGGCGGGATACGCGCCGAGCCCCATCAGCGTGGAGGTCACCGGGAAGCCGGTCTCCCGCGCGAGCGCGCGCAAGGCCGCGCTCGCCCCTGGGCCGGCGTTGATGACGCCGCCGCCGGTATAGAGAATCGGGCGCCGGGCGTGGCGCATCAGCTCCACCGCTTCTTCGATCTGACGGTCGCGAGCTCGGCTCGACGACGGGCCCGGGCGCGTACGGCACCTGGTCGATCCACCGCTTCTCCGATCTGACGGTCCTTGATCGCCGGCGGCTCGACGCAGGAGCGCTTGCGCGCTTCTTGCGCCGGCACATAGGGCGCTTCTTCGAACTGCACGTCCTTGGGAATGTCGATCAGGACCGGCCCGGGACGACCGCCGAGGCAGACATGAAACGCCTCGTGCACGATCGACGGCAATTCGTGGGCGGAGGTAAGAAGATAATTATGCTTGGTGCACGCCCGGGTGATCCCGATCGTGTCGCATTCCTGGAACGCGTCAGTGCCGATCAGCTTGCGCGCCACCTGGCCGGAAATGCAAATCAGCGGGATCGAGTCGAGCAGCGCGTCGGCGAGGCCGGTCACGGCGTTGGTCGCCCCCGGTCCCGAGGTCACGAGAACGACGCCGGGCTTGCCGGTGGCCCGGGCGTAGCCTTCGGCGGCGTGCACCGCGCCTTGTTCGTGCCGCACCAGCACGTGCTTGATCGACGGGCGGCGATACAGCGCGTCGTAAATCGGCAGGACGGCGCCGCCAGGATAGCCGAAAATTACCTCGACGCCCTGCTCTTCGAGGGCGTCGAGCAAAAGTTCAGCGCCAGCTTTCACCATCTGGGCGCTGGCCGGCGCGACGCCGGCTTTCGATTGATCCTGGTCGAGCGTCGTCATGACGATTACTCCGTTCCCGTATTGCCGCCTTTGAGCCAGGACATGCGTTCGCGCAGCTCCTTGCCCACGGTTTCGATTGGATGATTGAGGTCGGCGTCGAGCATTTTCTGATAGCGCACTTTGCCGGACTGGTTCTCCAAGATCCAATTCTGCGCGAAGGTGCCGTCTTGGATGTCTTTCAGAACGTCCTTCATGCGCGCTTTGGTGTCGTCGCTGATCACCCGCGGTCCGGACACGAGGTCGCCATAGATCGCGGTTTCGGAAATGAACTCATGCATTTTCGCCAATCCGCCTTCATAGAGAAGGTCGACGATTAGCTTAAGTTCGTGAAGGCATTCATAATAGGCGATCTCCGGCGTGTAGCCCGCTTCGGTAAGCGTCTCATAGCCGGCCAACACCAATTCCGTCGCGCCGCCGCACAAGACCGCCTGTTCGCCGAACAGGTCGGTTTCGGTTTCTTCCTTGAACGTCGTTTCCAGGGCGCCCGCCGTGGTGCCGCCGATTAAGCGGGCGTAGGACAGGGCTTTGTCCTTAGCCTTGCCGGTAGCGTCCTGGTGCACGGCGAACAAGCACGGCACGCCGCGGCCGCGTTCGTATTCCCGGCGCACGAGATCGCCCGGGCCCTTCGGCGCGACCATGATCACGTCGACGTTCGCGGGCGGGGTGACGCGGCCGTAAAGAATGGTGAAGCCATGGGCGAAGGACAAGGTGTCGCCGTCTTTCAGGCCTGGTTCGATTTCGTTTTTGTAGATCTCTTCGTGGGACATGTCCGGGGTGAGAATGGCGATCACGCTGGCCGCTTCGGCCGCCTCGCGCACTGACATGGTTTTCAGGCCGTCCGCTTCGGCTTTCTTCGCCCCAGCGCCGCCAGGACGCACGCCAACGATCACCTCGGCGCCGGAATTGTGCAGGTTCAGCGCATGGGCGCGGCCCTGGCTGCCATACCCGATAATCGCCACAGGGCCTTGTTTGAGGACATCCGGATTGGCGTCGTCGTCGGTGTAAATCGTAATCACTTTTCTTCTCCTTCGCGCCGCTCAGCCTCGCCGACGGCAATTTGCTCATGTCTAAAGTTTTGGACCCGGCCTACGAAAAAACCCGCTGCCTGGGTGGCGAAGCGGGTCAGTCGGATCAGTTGCGGAAACAATGCCTCTAACGCACCTGATCCTCCCTTAGGACCACGACAACAATGTCCACGATAAGTCGCACCACGGCGTCGCCGCCGGGGGGAACGAGATTGGACATGGGTCGAGCGTTGGTCACGATCGTCTCAGAATTGCTGCGCTGCGACCATAACCAGCAGTGTCGTCAAAACACAAGCCAAATGTCGCGTATTTGCGGTGAATAGCGCGATTTTCTTTTACCGGGAGTTAAAATATGCCTGTCGTCTGCATGGGCGCTTTAGTCGAGGGTCACCATATCGTCGCGATCGACCAGGGCCGGCCGGCCGCGATAGCCCAAGTGTCGAGCGACGTCGTCGGATCGACGGCCATGGATTTTGCGCGCGTCATCGGCGTCAAAGGCGGCGAGCCCACGGCCCACCACCGCGCCCGTTGGACCGATAATTTCGATCAAGTCGCCCCGGGCGAACCTCCCCTCCACAGCGGTCACGCCGGCGGGCAAAAGGCTGGCGCCGCCGCGCAGGGCTGTCACGGCGCCGGCGTCGATGGTCACCGAACCAAGCGGCGCTTGCAGGGTGCGGATCCAAGTCTTGCGCGCGCGCTCGGCGCTGACCTGGGCGGGGAAAAAAGTCGACGCGCCGCCATCGCTCAGCCGCGCCAAGGGCGTCGTCCCTGCGCCGGGGGCGATGATGACGCCGCAGCCGGCCGCCCCGGCGATCTCCGCGGCGGCGATTTTCGTCGCCATGCCGCCGGCGCCGAGCCCGGTGTCGAGGTTGGCGCCGCCGGCCATGGCTTTGATCGCCGGCGTGATCGCGTCGACCCGTTCGAGCCGCTCAGCGTCAGGGTTCTTGCTCGGATCCTCGGTGTAAAGACCGTCCACGTCGGAGAGGATGACGAGCAGGTCCGCCGCGGCGATCTGCGCGGCGTGAGCGGCGAGCCGGTCATTGTCGCCATAGCGGATTTCCGCCGTGGCCACGGTGTCGTTTTCGTTGATCACGGGGATGGCGCGTTCGTCGAGCAACGCGCGCACGGTCGCGCGCGCGTTGAGATAGCGGCGCCGATCGGTGGTCTCGTCCAGGGTCAAGAGCACTTGCCCGACGACGACCGTCTCGCCGAACGCACGTTGCCAAGCT
>CAYWWL010000284.1:0-3261 GCA_964461925.1 uncultured Caulobacterales bacterium
AACCCGCAGCTGAGGTTGCGCCTTCGCCTGAGCCTGTCGAAGCAACAGCGCCGACAGCTTTAGAGCAAACTGCGCCCGCCGCGCCGGTCATCACGGCGCCGGCAGAGGAAGCAGCGCTCGAAGAAAAAATGAATCAAATTCTCGCAGAGCCCGTCGCGCCGCCGGAGGAAGAAGTCGCTGACGTCGTCGCGCCGGAGAAAGTCGCCGTGCGCGGTCCTGCGCAGCTTACGTCGGAAACTGCGGGGCAAACCGCGACGCCGGTAACCCCCGCCAATGCAACCTCGACGGTCGGACGCATTGTCGGCGCCGAACCGGAAGAGCCGGCGCCGGTTGAAGCAGCAACAGTGGAGACGCCTGCGCCGACAACGCCGACGCCAGTTGCGCAAGCAATGACGAAAAGCGACGTTAAAGCGACGAAGCGCACGCCGGAGCAGGTGATCGTGGCGACGCTGAACGCTCAGGCCGCAGCCTGGAACGAAGGCGATCTCGACGCATTCATGAATGTCTACTGGAATAGCGATGAAATAAAATTCGTTTCCGGCACGACTGTCACCAAAGGTTGGTCGTCCACCATGAAGCGTTATCGGGATCGTTATTCCAGCGATGGCGGACTTGGGTTGCTCACCATTGAAAAGACCGATGTATCTCTCGTCACGGATGATGTGGCGGTGGTCACGGGCCGCTTCAAGCACGCGCAGAATGGCGTGAGCGATACAGGCGCGTTCTCATCGGTCTGGAAGCGCGTCGACGGCGTGTGGCGCATCGTTCACGATCACAGCGTCGCGGATGTTAAGGCGTCTCAGTAGCAGCGACGATTTTATCTGCGAGTTTTGCAAAAACTTCCGTCGCCGGATGATCGCCGGCGGCGAGGGGCGTTCCTGCGTCGGACGCTTCGCGTAGGTCTGGATAGAGAGGAACTTCTCCAAGGAAAGGCGCGCCTAACGCCTCTGCCGCCTTCGCCGCGCCGCCTTCGCCGAAAAGAAATTGCTTCGCGCCGTTACCGGTTTCGAGCCACGCCATGTTTTCCACCACGCCGATGATCGGCGTTTCGGTTTTGCGAAAGAGCGCAACGCCTCTGCGCATGTCGGCTAGCGCCATCTCCTGGGGTGTTGAAACGATGACGGCGCCGTCGAGGCGTTTCGATTGAATGAGGGAAAGATGGGCGTCGCCCGTACCTGGCGGCGTGTCCACAAGTAGGTAATCGAGGTCGCCCCAATCGACATCGCTCATCAGTTGACGCAACGCGCCCATGACCATTGGTCCGCGCCAGGCGAGAGCTTGTTCCGGATCGACAATCAATCCGATGGACATGCACCGCACCCCATGGGCTTCGAAGGGTACAATCTTGCCATCGCGAACTTCCGCTTTTTCGTTCAGTCCGAACAAAGTCGGCAGGGACGGGCCGTAAATATCCGCATCGAGAACGCCGGTCTTATACCCCTTGCGCGCTAAGGCGACCGCGAGATTGGCGCAAAGCGTCGACTTGCCGACGCCCCCTTTGCCGGACGCGACGGCGATCATGTGCTTGACGCCTTGAAGGCTTTCGCCCGCCTCTTCGATGCGCGGCTTTTGCTTCACGCCTAAGGGATTGTCGTGACCGCCTGTTGGTCTTTGCTGGCTATGGCCCCCTTTGCTGTGCGCCGTTGCTACGGCTGAGACGGCGGCGACCCCGTCGACTGCGGCGACGGCTGCTTTCGCCTTATCCAGAAGCGCTTCGATCTCCTCGCGATCGTCGGCGCGCGCTTCTATGGCGAATCGCACCTTGCCGTCGTCATCCGCCGCAAGGCCCTGAACGACGCCGTCGGCGACGATGTTGCGTCCCGTTGCGGGATTAACGACCCCTATCAGCGCCTTTCGGACCCTTATTGTCAGCGGTTCAGCCACCTTCGCTCCATTTATCGTTGAAAATTGGCGGAAAAAGCGGAGCCGCTCGTTGCGCCCCGTCAAATCAGTGACATATATACGAGCGCGCGAGCAAGGCCGCCACCGGCCGGCGCCCGCGATCAGCAAGACATGAGAGAGGCTGAATGCCCTGGCAAGACAATTCTGGAAATAAAGGCGGCGGCCGCGGACCTTGGGGTCAGCCTCCGCGTAATGGCGGCGGCGATCAAGGCGGCGGCAATAGAGGCGGACGCGGCGGCGGAGAGCCCCCCGATCTTGAGGATTTGCTACAAGCCTCCCGGCAACGATTGAAGCGCGCTTTTCCCGGTCGCGGCGGACGCGGCGGCGGAGGCGGCGGCGTTCAAATGAACCGCTCCTTAATGGGCTTGATCGGCGCCGGCGTTCTCGGTCTCTGGTTGTTCAGCGGGATTTATCAGGTGGACACCGACGAGCTGGCGATCGTCACGACCTTCGGCAATTTTTCTAGCGTGAAAACTCCGGGCCTTAACTGGCATATCCCCGCGCCGGTGCAGGGCGTGCGCAAATATCAGGTGACCACGGTTCAGCCGATCCAGATTCCCGGCGGCGATCGCCGTTCCGGACAATTGTCTCCTGGGCTGATGCTCACCGGCGATAAGAACATCGTTGACGTTGCGTTCACCGTGCAATGGAAAATCAAGGAAGGCTTGATCCCTGAGCGGGAAGAACGCCTGCCGGGCGTTGCGCAATTCGCCTTTAACATTCTCGATCCGGAAGATTTGATCCGCATGGTGGCGGAAGCGTCCATGCGCGAAGTGATCGGCCGCAACACCCTCGACTTCGTGCAAACGGAAGGCCGTCAGGAAGTTCAAAACCAGGTCAAAGAATTGATGCAGGCGGCGTTGGATGATTATCTCGCCGGCGTAGAAATTCGCACCGTGCTGTTGTCCGGCGCCGAACCGCCCACGGACGAAGTGATCGACGCCTTCCGCGACGTTCAGGCGGCGGAGCAAAACCAGGCGACGGTCATTCAGCAAGCGCGTCAGTATACGAACCAGGTCGTGCCGGAAGCGCGCGGTCAAGCTCAACGCATCCTGGAAGAAGCGCGCGCCTATGCGGCTGAACGCACCGCGGACGCTCGCGGTCAGGCGGCGCGTTTTGACGAAATCTATACGGAGTACGCTCGCGCCCCGGAAGTGACGCGCCAGCGCATGTATCTTGAAACGGTTGAGCGCGTGCTCGGCGATATGGACAAAATCATTGTCGATGAGAACGCCGGCTCCGGCGTCGTGCCGTATCTGCCGCTGAACGAATTGCGCAATCAGCAGCAACAGGGAGGGAACTAAGATGAACAGACTACCGCTTCCTCTCCTTGGCGGGGCCATTGCGCTCGTCTTATTC
>CAYWWL010000285.1:0-3256 GCA_964461925.1 uncultured Caulobacterales bacterium
GGTGATCGCGCTTGCGGCCCTCGGCGTCGTCAAAGACGCCGATCAGTTTTTGCTCGATCACCGGTTTAGTTTTTTGACGGAGGAGGTGGAATCCCCCGCCGTCATTGTCGCCATCGACACCAAGTCGCTGCAAGAAATGCCTGCCTGGCCATGGTCGCGATCGGTCTATGGCGAACTCTTGCGGGTCCTGAACGACGCCGGCGCCGCTTCGGTGTCGTTCGACATTGATTTCAGCGCGCCGCGGGACGATGGCGGCGACGCCGAATTCGCGACGGCGATGCGCGCGTCGGCGGCGACTGTGTGGCTCTCGGCGCATCGCCAGCAATTGTCCGCCGATCTGCCGGACGTTTGGGCGGAAATCACGCCGAGCCCGACGCTTGGCGACGGCTACCGCATCGCCGCCGTCAATTATCCGATCGATTCCATGGGCGTGGTCCGCCGCGGCGTGCGCGGCGCGCCGTTCAGCCACGGGGCGACCCCGTCAATGCCCGTCGCGTTGGCCGAGGCGCAGATCGAAGGCGCGCCGTATCTGATTGACTTCTCCATTTCGGCGGCCAGTTTCAAACAGTACTCGTTTACTGATGTGCTCGCCGGCGACGTGCCCGCCGCCGCCTTGCGTGACAAAGTCGTCTTCGTCGGAACGACCGCCATAGAGCTTGGCGATGAATTCGTGGTGCCCGCCCATGGCCTGGAGGGCGGCGTCATTTTGAACGCGCGCAGTTTTGAAACCCTGCGCCAGGGCAGGGCGTTAAGGGCCATTCCGGGCGGCGTTGAGATTGTCGCCATTCTCGTCGTATGCGTCTTGCTCACCCACGGCGCCGTGCGCCGTCGTCGGATCGCGTTCATGGCGACCAATATCGGCGTCTTGGCGGCGAGCGTCGCTGCGCCTGTGGCGGCGCAGGCGAGTTTCGGCGTCATCGTTCCGTCAGCGGGCGCGCTGTTGGCGCAACTCACCTGCCTTGCTGCCTATGCGTTGCTTGAACTGCGCGATAGCGCCAGCAGGATCATGCTTGCCCATCGCCAAGAGCGCAAAAGCCGTCTGATGGCGGAAGCGCTGATGATGAATTGCCATGAGGGCTTTATCGTCGCCAATGACGAGGGCGCGATTGAGGTGCTAAACGGCCGTGCGCGGGCGCTGCTCGGTCTTGGCGATGACGATGGCGTCTCGGCGGTGGCGGAGCTGCCGGCGGCGCTCGCCGAGCGCTTGGTCGGTCGGTCGACGCGCGCCGCGCCGATAGAGCGGTTCATGATGGAGCGGCGCGATCCGGGATCCAACGCCGTTTCTTATATCGACGTGACGATTTCCAGTTGCGCCCTCGACCTCGAGCAAACCGGCGGCGGCGACGGCGGGCCGGCGCGCACCCTCTATATCTGCGCGCTGCACGACATGACCCAGCAAAAGCTCGCCGAAATCGCGATCGACAAGGCCTCAGCGCAGAAGACGCAGATCATCCAGAATATGAGCCATGAACTGCGTACGCCTTTGAACGCCATAATCGGCTTTTCCGACGTGCTAAAGCGAACCGGCGAGGGCGATAACGCCGGGGAGTACGCGACGCTGATCAATGAAAGCGGGCGCGGTCTGCTCAACGTCGTGAATGATATTCTTTATGCGACGCAGCTGGTGGCCGACGACGCCCCGATCAAGAATCAAGTGATCGATCTATGCGATCTCGTCGACGCCGGGGTCGACGCCGCAAAAGAAAAGCCGAACTGGGCGCAGCAGAAATTGTCGAAGGATTGGAGCGACGCCGAAGTGATGCTCGACGCCGATCTTCTGATTATGGCGCTCGGTCATTTGCTGGACAACGCCTTCAAGTTTGGCGGGCCGGACGGCGCGGTGTCGGTTCGAGCGGCCTCGGACGGAGAGCGGCTTGAAATCAGCGTCACCGATCAAGGCGAGGGGTGTTCGCAAGAAAATCTCGACGATATCAAGGGCCTGTTCGTGCAAGGCGACGGCGCGATCGATCGTCGCCATGAAGGGGTCGGGCTTGGCCTGTTTCTCGCCGATCGGATCGCGGTGTTGCATGGCGGCCGGCTGGACCTGACGTCCACGACCGAGGGCTTCACCGCCTGCATGGTGCTGCCGGCGTCCTGCCGTACGGCCGGGCGCAGCGCCGCTTAGCCAGTCGCCGCCACGTCCATATTGAAGGCGATGGAGATTCGCTGGCCAGCGCCGAAATATGAATCCACCCCATGGTCGATCCAGGCTGGAAACAAGAGCATCATATTGGTCTTCGGTCGGATCCCATATGAGGGCTGCACCAAACGCCCGCCAGGGTCGCTGAAATTGACTCCGTCGCGGTGCATATAGGCCATCGGATAGCGCGGATCGCGAAACACGATCTTGCCGCCGAGCGCAGGATCGTTGGCGCCGTCATAGCCGTCGTCGACATAATAGACGCCTGAGACGAGCCAACCATTATGGGCGTGAAAGTGATTGGCGGCGCCGCGCCCGGACACGTTCGCCCACATCGTGCAGCGCCAATCCGCTTTGCCGGGATGGGCGTTCTGATGGGTCTTCACCATGGTCGCCGCCATCGACCCGGCGATGTTGATGATCGACCGGGCGTGGGCGCCGCCCCAATCGAGCATGTCGTCGGTTGAGTGCCAGCCATTTATGTTGGACCGGATGACGCCGCGGTCAGCGTTGCGTCGATCGAGGATCAGCTGTTTTAGCGGCGCGCGGGCGGCGAAGTCGTCAGGCAGGTCGATCTTCATCACCGGCGTCGAAAACAGATCGAGCCGGGAAAATTGACCATTGTGAGAAGAAGAGGCGGGAGCGTCAGTCATCGCCTTTAGGCTTAACGGGCTTGGTCCGGAACGACAATAGCGACGGCGCTTGCCGCTGGATTATGGCGGCCGCAGGGGGTAAAACGAGGGCGATGGCGCAGCGCCGTCGATCGAACCGCATCGATCGCGCGACCATCGGCGCCGCGAAAAGAGAAAAGGATAGCGGATTTGCTCAGCCTAAAGAATTATGATTGGAAAATCGGCGCCGGCGCGCCGCTCGCCGTCATCGCCGGCGTCAATGTGCTGGAGCAAGAGGAACTAGCCCTCGACGTCGGCGCGCAGTTGAAACAGATTTGCGCGGACATCGGATTGCCCTATGTCTTCAAAGCGAGTTTCGACAAAGCCAATCGATCGTCCTTGTCGTCTTATCGCGGTCCCGGCCTTGAGGACGGGTTGGCGCAGCTGCGCGCGGTGAAAGCGGCGCTCGATGTTCCCATCTGCACCGACATTCACGAACCCGAAC
>CAYWWL010000286.1:0-556 GCA_964461925.1 uncultured Caulobacterales bacterium
TTGTTCGCCGCGACGATCTTGGTCGTGGTGTTCTTCTATGGCTACGTCACCGACGGCGGCGAGCTGCGCAATCCGGACGGCAGTCCCAAGGCGATGTGTAATTTCGACATTGGCTGCGATCCGTCCTTCGGTCGTCTGAACAATACTGACAAATACCCGGTCTTCGATCCGCAATGGTATCACGCCTTGCCGCCATTGATGCTGCTTCTTCTGACCCGGTTCGGCGTGCCGGTGTCGACCACGTTCATGGTGTTGACGATCTTCGCCACCATGGCCGGCCTGTCGTCGATGCTGCAAAAGTCGTTGATCGGCTATGGCCTCGCCTTCGCCGTGGGCGGCGGGCTCTATTTGGTCCTGTCACAGACCTTGGAGAAATTCTTTCGCGCCACGGAAGATCAACAGCACCATCCGATCTGGGTGCTGCTGCAATGGCTGACCACGGGCTATCTCTGGACCGTCTGGCTGATGCAGGACTTCGCCAATATCTTCATCTTCCTGCCCCGCGGCGACGGCGTCACCCCGGGCGCCGGGCTGAACCCCGCCGCACCCGTCGCCG
>CAYWWL010000286.1:579-3254 GCA_964461925.1 uncultured Caulobacterales bacterium
GTCTTGTTGCTCGGCTACACGTTCTGGAATTCCGGCGGCCCGGTGCAGCGGATCCTGCAATCGAAAACCTCGGTCACGGACATCCGCTCGGCCACGGTGATCGACTTCATCTATGCGACCTTGTTGTTCTATTTCAAAGAATTGAACGACATCCCGATGTCCACCACCTGGGTCTTCCTCGGCGCCATCGCCGGGCGGGAATACGCCTTCGCCCTGACCACCAAAGCGATCAGTCTGATGAAGACCTATCAGGTGACCCTGTCGGACTTGTCGAAAGCGTTTATCGGCCTGGTCATCTCCATCGACATGGCCCGCGGCCTGCCATGGTTCGCTCAGGGCTTCCAATCAGGGGGCTTCGCGCCGCCGCCCATGAGCGTGCTGGCGCCGAGCCCCAACGCGGCTTGGTTCTTGATCATCGTCAACCTGATGTTGATTCCGGTGGCGGTCTTCTTCGCGAAGAAAACCATGCCGCGCATGGTCGGGCTTACGGCGATCTACGGCCTCGCCACGGCGGCGTTCCTGACGATGCCGATCTATTAGGACGATCGATCGCCGGGGCGAAAAAATGCGCCGGCGACCGTCTGGCCCCGGCGCACGCCGCGGATAAGCTTTTAACGCGGGCGGCGGGTTATTCCGCGGCCTTCTTGAACGAGTCCGGATCGTTCGCCACCGCGGCCGCGGCCTTCGCCGCGTCGGCTTCGGCGACCTTCTCTTTCGCCATGCGGGTCACCGACACATAGTCGAGCTTGCCGGTGCCGAGCACGGGCACATGGTCGACATGGATGATCTTCTTCGGCACCGCCAATTCCGGCACGCCATGGGATTGCGCCCAGGCCAGCAAGTCGGCGCGGTCATGCTCCTTGCAATCGGTGATCAGGATGATCTGCTCGCCTTTGCGTCGGTCAGGCAGGATCGCGGCGGCGTGCATATTGTCCGGCCACACCGACGTGGCGCAGTTCTCGACCACCGCGAGCGAGACGATCTCGCCGCCGATCTTGGCGAAGCGCTTCAAACGGCCGCGAATGGTGATGTAGCCGCTGTCGTCGATCGAGACCACGTCGCCGGTGTCGTGCCAACCGTCGGCGAGGGGCTTGATCGCGCCCGGCTCGTCCTCGGTGATATAGCCTTGCATGATGTTCGGACCACGGACGAACAATCGTCCCGCGTCGGGCATGCCTTCGACCGGCTCGAGACGATAATCCATCGCCGGCAAGATTTTGCCGACGGTGCCGGCGCGCACGTCGCCCGGCTGGTTCGCCGCGATCACTGGCGCGGCTTCGGTTACGCCATAGCCTTCCAGCACTTCGAAGGAGAATTTGCGCTCCGCCATCTGACGGGTCTCGTCTTTGACCCGCTCCGCGCCGCACACCGCCATGCGCAGCGAGCTCATGCCGCGCTCGTCGCTGGCGCGCATATATTGCTGCAGGAAAGTGTCGGTCGCCAGCAGGACGGTGGCGTTGGTCTCGAAGATCCGTTTCGGGATGATTTTCGTCTGCAAGGGCGAGGGGTGCAGCACCGCCGGATAGCCGTTCAACAGCGGCCACAGCGTGCCGGCGGTCAGGCCATAGCAATGGAAGGTCGGCAACGGATTGAAGAAAATGTCCGTCGGCTCCATGTCCACGTGCTCGGACACTTGCTCGACATTGGCGATGATGTTGGCGTGGGAAAGAACGACGCCCTTCGGCGCGCCTTCGGTGCCGGAGGTGAACAGGATCACGCCGGTGTCGTCTGGGTTCGGACGCGCCGACAACAGATTGGGCAGCATCGGCCCGAGGATGGCGCGGACTTTGTCGCCTAGCGACAGGGTCTCGCGCACGTCCTCCAGATAATGCAGCTCCAGATCGTCCTTCAATTCGTCGATCAAGCTTTCAAGCCCGCCGACCTCGACGAATTTGTGCGCGGTCAGAACTTTCGTCACTTGCGCGGCTTTCGCCGCCGATTTGATGTTTTTCGAGCCGGCGGTGAAATTCAACATCGCCGGGATGCGGCCTTGGGACTGGGTCGCGAACATGGCGATCATGGCGCCGGCGCCGGTGGGCAGCAGAATGCCGATTTTCTCGCCCGGCTCGGACATCCGCGCGATCGGGCCGCCGAGGGCGAAACTGGCTTTGGCGATGTCGCCATAGGTGAGCTTGCGGCCGTCGCCGTCGATAAAGGCGACGGTTCTCGCGCCTTCGCGCCGGCCGGCGGCGAGCATGGCGTGAAAGATGGATTTGCGCGCTTTGCGTTCGATGCGACGAGCGGCTTCTGACATGGCCGATTTCCTTCCCAATTACCTCAAGAGCCCTACCTCTTAAGGGCCTGGCGGGTGGATGCGCCGCCAAGCAACCCCTGTTATGCGCGCCGCTTACCCCTCACGACGCAGGCTTATTGATCCGTCGTACAATAATGCCGTGAGGCGGGAAACGCAAAGAGTGTCGTAGTTTCTGGGACTTAGCGACGTTCAAATTCTGTTGAGCGTCGCATTTCGGAAACGGTTTTAATCGCGCGCGCATTCCGCTTGGATCGCCGCTAAGGCGGCGGCCGGGTCGCCGGCGGCGGTGATGGGGCGACCGATGACGAGATAATTCGCTCCCGCGGCGAGGGCGTCGGCGGGTGTGGCGACGCGCTTTTGGTCGTTCGTGGCGGCGCCCGCTGGGCGCACGCCTGGGGTGACGATCAGCATGTCAGGCCCA
>CAYWWL010000287.1:0-3222 GCA_964461925.1 uncultured Caulobacterales bacterium
GCTGATGGCCACGATGTCACTGGGGCGTTCGCCCTGGGAAGACGGCCTGAAGCGACGATCGGCGAGCCAGGAGACCTGCCATCGCGTCGTTCGTCCGGAGGCCGGGAATAGTTCTCAGCGGGCGGGAAGGCGAACGCCTCTCCTTTGAAACGACATTCGTAATGGCTTGGCCGCCCGCACGGGGCGTTAGTTCCCGTGCGCCATGCTTGTCGTTTGAACAACGCGCTTCATTTCCCGGGCGGCGAAGCGCAGGAGAAAGCAAATGTTTCGCAAAACTGCGGCGGTCAGCGTCGCCGCGCTCTTCCTCACCGCGCCGTCTCTCGCGCAACAAGCCGTCAACGGTCCTTCGAAAGAGAAATCGGAGATCGATCGGATCGTCGTCGAAGGATCGCGCCTCAATCAGACCGCCGCTGAAATCGGCTCGAGCGTCAGCATCATCACCGCGGCGGACATCGACGCCCTCGGGTACGACTTCGCGCTCGACGCTTTGGCGGCGGCGCCCGGCGTGACGGTCAACGCCAATGGCGCGTTCGGCGGCAGCGCGACCGTGCGAATTCGCGGCGCCGCTAGCGAGCAGACCCTGGTGCTGGTGGATGGCGTCGTCGTTAATGACCCGTCCACGCCAGGCGGCGGCTTCGATTTCGCGCGCTTCGATACTGAAAACATTGAGCGCATTGAAGTGCTGAAAGGTCCGCATTCGACGCTGTGGGGCGGCGACGCCATTGGCGGCGTCGTGTCGATCGTCACAAAACGGCCGGACGAGGGGCTGGGCGGGACCGCCTTCGCCGAATACGGATCGTTCAACACGATCCGCGGCGGAGCGTCAGTAGAGGTCGGCGGCGACGTCGGCGATCTGCGTATCGCCGCTGTCGGTGTGGCCTCGGACGGCATCTCTAAGGCTGACGCGGACAATGGCAACGCCGAAGAAGACGGCTATGAGGCCGTCACATTGTCGGCGAAGGGCGGTCTAAACCTGGGCGGGACCGCGCGTCTCAGCGCCGATATTCTGTGGACGGACGCGAGCGCCGATTTCGATAGCTTCTCCGGCGGCGCTCAAGGCAATGTCGCCGACGGCGACGAAGTCAGCGAAACCGAAGAGGTGACCGCCAATGTTTCTCTAACGGCTCCATTATTCAACGGTCGGTTGGAGAATCTCGTTCTTGTCGGCTATACGGACATTACCCGCGATAACTTCGCCAATGGCGCGCCGAGCTTCGGCGCGGCGGGCGATCGAATCGCATTTCGCTACCAAGGCACTCTAACGATCGACGATAAGAACACTTTGGCTTTCGGCGTCGAACGGGAGGAATCCTCCGCGAACGGCGACGACACGTCAATCAATGGTTTCTTCGCGCTGTATGAAGTCAAGCCGACGGACGCGCTCACCGTGACCGGCGGCGTTCGCGTCGACGACCATGAGCGCTTCGATTCGCAAACGACGGGGCGCGTCGCCGTCGCCTATAACCCGACCGAGTCGATCACCGTGCGCGCCAGTTGGGGGCAAGGCTTCAAGGCGCCGACGATTTTTCAGACCACATTTTTCTGCTGCGGCGCGACGGCGCCGAACGCCGATCTGCGGCCTGAATCCTCGAACGCATTCGACGTCGGCGTCGATTGGCGATCGGGCGACGGCCGGATGGAGGCGGGCGTCGCTTATTTCAATCAAAATACCGATGACCTCATCGCCTTTTTCTTCGACGTCGGCGGATATGAGAACATCGCGGAAGTGAGGTCCCAGGGCGTCGAACTTTATGGCGCGATCGCGCTCGCCGATTGGCTGACGGTATCCGCGGGCTACGCCTATATCGATGCGACCGACGGCGGCGGCGCGCGGCTTATTCAGGTGCCGGAGCATTCCGGCGACGTGACCGTTTCGGTGGATCCTGACGGGCCGTTCTCCGGTTCTATTTCGCTGCGCTATAATGGCGAGGAGGAGAATATCGACGGTACGACATTGGATAACTGGGCGCGAGTGGATCTCGCGGCGCAGTATCGGGTGAGCGACCGGGTGCAAATCTTCGGACGGGTGGAGAACCTGTTCGATAAAAGCTACCAACAAATTCTCGGTTATGGCACGCCGGGATTGTCCGGCTCTATCGGCCTTCGTCTACGGTATTGACCGCAATGGCACGGTTCGCGCTTTTCCTTCTCGCCGCCTTGTTGGCCGCCTGCGCCGCGCCGAGCGCGCCGCAGGCGGACGAGAATGATCGCCCGATGCGGATCGTGAGCCTTGATTATTGCGCCGATCAATATGTTCTGAAATTGGTCGATCGCGAGCAAATCCTCGCCCTGTCGCCAGACGCTGAAAAGAGCTTCTCCTATATGCGGGCGGCGGCGGCGGGATTGCCGAGGCTGCGCCCGGTCGCCGAAGACGTGGTGTTGGCGCGGCCCGACCTTGTCGTGCGTTCCTATGGCGGGGGACCCAACGCGGCGGCGTTCTTCGAGCGCGCAGGCGTGCCGGTCTTGCAAGTGGGATGGGCGTCCAATGTCGACGGCGAAGGGATCGGCTCAATCCCCGCGCTCATCGAGCATATGGCCGACGGCCTTGGCCACGGCGATCGCGGCGCCGCGCTCATCGAAGACTATCGCGCGCGATTGGCGGCGTTGGCGTCGCGCGGGTCGAACGACACCGCGCTATATTTGACGCCTGGAGGAGTCACGACAGGGCCCGGATCATTGGTGCACGAGATGCTGATCGCGGCGGGCCTGCGAAATTTTCAGACCGATCCTGGTTGGCGCTCATTGCCGCTTGAGCGGCTTGTCTATGAAACCCCCGATCGCGTCGCCGCGGCCTTCTTCGAAGACTTCCCCGATAATCCAAAGACTTGGAGCGCCTCGCGACACCCGGTCGCCCGGGCGTTGCTGGACGGCCCCGCCGTCACGCCGCTGCAAGGCGCGTGGACCGCGTGCGGCGGTTGGTTCGTGCTCGACGCGATCGAGGCGATGGCGGCGGGAGGCGAAGAATGACTATTCGCGAGCGGCTCGCGCACGGGTCTGCTCAATGGCTCACCCCGTCGCTCGCCGCAGCGAGCGTCTTGGCCATGATCGTCGCCTGCTTGCTGGGGTCGACGCCCTTGCCGATCGACCGGGTGCTGGCGGCGTTCGCCGGGGTCGGCGATCCCGGCGACCAGCTCGTGGTGTGGACGATCCGCTTGCCGCGGGCCTTAGCGGCGTTCTTGGTCGGCGCCGGGCTCGGGCTAAGCGGCGCCGCTCTGCAAGGCC
>CAYWWL010000288.1:0-3216 GCA_964461925.1 uncultured Caulobacterales bacterium
GGTCGAGCTTAACGCCGCCGATCCGACGGCGGCCGAAGATCTCACCAAACAGATCGACGAAGACACTTCGTGCGTGATCGTGCAAACGCCGGACGTATTCGGCAATCTGCGCGATCTGCGGCCGATCGCCGAAGCGGCGCATGAAAAAGGCGCGCTTCTGATCGCCGTCGTCACGGAAGTCATGTCCCTCGGTTTGGTGGAGAGCCCCGGCGCCATGGGCGCGGACATCGTCGTCGGCGAGGGCCAATCGATCGGAAATGGCCTGAATTTCGGCGGGCCATATGTCGGCCTATTCGCGACGCGCGATAAGTACGTTCGGCAGATGCCCGGTCGCTTGTGCGGCATGACTGAAGACGCCGCCGGACAGCGCGGGTTCGTGCTGACCTTGTCGACCCGGGAGCAGCATATTCGCCGGGACAAAGCGACGTCGAATATTTGCACCAACTCCGGGCTCTGCGCGCTGGCGTTCACCGTCCATATGACTTTGCTCGGCGGCGCCGGGCTGGGACGCGTGGCGCGGCTCAACCACGAGGCGGCCTGCAAGGCCGCGGACGCCCTCAGCGCGATCGACGGCGTCGACTTATTGACCCCCAATTTCTTCAATGAATTCACCGTGCGGCTGCCGAAGGAGGCCGTCGGCGTTGTTGAAACCATGGCCGCGGATGGCGTCATCGGCGGCGCGCCGGGCGGCCGGCTCTGGACCGACGTTCCCGGCACTGATGATCTATTGATCGTCGCGGCGACCGAATGCGTTACGGATGAAGACATCGCCAACCTCGCGGCGAGCTTGAAGAAGGCGATTGCGTCATGAGCATGAATTCACAAGGGCGGCCAACCCGAGGCGAAAAAGGCGCTGCGACGTCGAGCGAGACCTTCACCGGCAATCGCGCATTGATCGTCGAAGAGGGATTGATTTTCGAGAAAGACGCCTATGGCGACACCGGCGTCGACGCGCCGGCGCCGAGCATGGCGAGCGATCGCCTGGGCGGATTGGCTCGGACCGACGAGTTGGCGCTGCCAGGGCTCTCCGAGCCCGAAACCATGCGTCATTTCGTTCGGCTCAGCCAGAAGAACTACGCCATCGACATGGGCCCGTTTCCGCTCGGTTCGTGCACGATGAAGCACAATCCGCGGCTGAACGAGAAAATGGCCCGGCTGCCGGGATTTTCGGACGTGCACCCGCTGCAGCCGGAATCGACGGTCCAAGGCGCGCTTGAATTGATCGACATGCTGTCGTTCTGGCTGCGGGAAATGACCGGCATGCCGGCGGTGGCGATGTCGCCGAAAGCCGGCGCCCATGGCGAACTATGCGGCATGATGACGATCCGCGCGGCAATTGACGCGCGCGGCGAGGCTGGTCAACGCACCCGCGTTCTGGCGCCTGAGTCCGCGCACGGCACCAATCCGGCGACCGCGGCGCAATGCGGCTTCAAGGTCGACGGCATCCCCGCCGACCCCACCGGCCGCGTCGACGTGGAGGCGTTCAAGGCCAAGCTTGGCCCCGACGTCGCCGCCATTATGGTGACCAATCCGAACACCTGCGGTCTGTTCGAGCGGGACATTCGCGCGATCGCTGACGCGGTGCACGAAGCGGGCGGTTATTTCTACTGCGACGGCGCCAATTTCAACGCCATCGCCGGCAAAGTCCGGCCTGGCGATCTCGGCGTCGACGCCATGCACATCAATCTGCACAAGACCTTTTCGACGCCCCATGGCGGCGGCGGGCCGGGCTCTGGTCCGACGGTCTTGTCAGAGGCCTTGGCGCCGTTTGCGCCAGTGCCGTTCGTCACCAAGGATGCGTCCGGCTATCAGCTGGTGGAGACCCGCCGGGCGGCGAAGACCGCCGGCGCCGAAGGCGCGCAGAGCGTCGGTCGGATGACGGCGTTTCACGGGCAGATGGGCATGTTCGTCCGCGCGCTCGCCTATATGCTGAGCCATGGCGGCGACGGCGTTCGCCAGGCGGCTGAGGATGCGGTGTTGAACGCGAACTATGTGCTCGCGCGGCTCAAGGCCGAAATGACGCCGGCCTTCGACGGCCTGTGCATGCACGAAGCGCTGTTCGACGATCGCTTCCTGAAGGACACCGGCGTGGAGACCATCGACTTCGCCAAGGCGATGATCGACGAAGGCTACCATCCGATGACGATGTATTTCCCATTGGTGGTCAAAGGCGCGATGTTGATCGAGCCGACGGAGTCCGAATCGAAAGAGGAGCTGGACCTGTTCTGCGACGCGCTTTTATCCCTGGCGCGGCGCGCCAAGGCTGGCGACGCCGACAGCTTCAAGGCGGCGCCAGTGCACGCCCCGCGTCGCCGTCTCGACGAGACCGCCGCGACGCGTAACCCGATCCTGACCTGGCGCCAGCCGTCGCCCCACGCTCAAGCCGCTGAATAGGCGGCGGCGCGGCGGTCGGCGAACCGCTTTACGCCGCGGCCGCAGCAGCGATAGTCTGGCGCCGAAGTCATCGATTGACGAAGGAGCAGCGCGATGGGCTTTCTTGCGACGGTCACCGCCGAGGGCGCGCAAATCTTGTCGACGATCATCGTCATCGCCGTAGGCCTTGCGGTCTTGGCGGTGGTCGTCATGTTCATCCTAGACAGCGCGCAGACCCGCGACGCGATCCGCCATAATTTCCCCGTGCTCGGACGATTTCGCGATCTGTTCACGCATCTGGGAGAATTCTTCCGGCAGTATTTCTTCGCGCTCGATCGCGAGGAAATGCCGTTTAATCGCGCCGAGCGCGACTGGATTTACAAATCCGCCAAGGGCGAGAACAACACCCAGCCCTTCGGCTCGACGCGAAACTTGACCCTGGTGGGCACGCCAATCTTCGCCAATTGCGCGTTTCCGACCCTCGACGACGAGGCGCGGGATCCGCCGGCGGTCACCTTTGGTCCCTATGCGGCGCAGCCCTACGCGGCGTCGTCGATCATCAATATTTCGGCGATGAGCTACGGCTCCTTGTCGAAGCCGGCGATTCAATCCCTGTCCCTCGGCGCCAAACGCGCCGGCTGCTGGCTCAACACCGGCGAGGGCGGCTTAGCGCCATACCACCTCGAAGGCGGATGCGACGTCATCTTTCAGATCGGCACCGCCAAATATGGTTGTCGCACGGACGACGGCCTGTTGAACGAGGCGGCGCTGAAACGGATCGCCGATCACCCGCAAGTTAAGATGATCGAATTGAAGCTGGCCCAAGGCGCCAAGCCCGGCAAA
>CAYWWL010000289.1:0-2515 GCA_964461925.1 uncultured Caulobacterales bacterium
CGACTATTTCGCCGCCGGCGCCGACATGGTCGAGACCAACACTTTCTCCGCCACCACCATCGCCCAGGCCGATTACGAGATGGAGGAGCTCGCCTACGAGCTAAATGTCGAAGGCGCACGCCTGGCGCGGGCCGCCGCCGACGCCGCCACGGAGAAAACCGGATCGCAGAAATGGGTCGCCGGCGCCATCGGACCGACCAACCGCACCGCGTCGATTTCGCCGGACGTGAATGACCCGGGCATGCGCAATGTCGACTTCGACACCCTCGCGGCGGCCTATGGCCAAGCGGCGCGCGGCCTGGTCGAGGGCGGGGCGGATCTGATTTTGATCGAGACGATTTTCGACACGCTAAACGCCAAGGCGGCGATCTACGCCGCCCGGGAACTCTTTGACGAGCTTGGTTTCGAACTGCCGATCATGTTGTCGGTGACGATTACGGACCAATCGGGACGCACCCTGTCGGGGCAAACCGCGGAAGCTTTCTGGCAGTCGGTGCGGCACGCCAAGCCCCTCGCCGTGGGGATTAATTGCGCGCTCGGCCCGGATCTGATGCGTCCCTACGTGGCGGAGTTGGCGCGGGCGGCGGACTGTTTCGTGTCGGCTTATCCGAACGCCGGCTTGCCGAACGCGTTTGGCGACTATGACGAAACCCCTGAAATGATGGCGACGCATTTGCGCGAATGGGCGCGGAGCGGCCTCGTCAACGTGCTCGGGGGCTGCTGCGGCACCACGCCGGCGCACATCGCCGCGTTCGCCGCGGCCGCCGACGGCGTCGCGCCGCGGATCCCGGCGACGCCTGAGCCGGCGCTTGGCCTTTCAGGCCTTGAGCCCTTCGTCCTCGCTTAGGGGCAGCTGCGACCGCGCTGGGCGTTGACGCGGCGCCCGGGGGCTTGCACTTTCCTCGTCATTGTGGCCTGCACTCGATGGCGCGCTATTGCGTGAATGCGGGCGTTATCGACGGCGCGCCGCTTCAGGAGATTTCCATGACCGACACCGCAGCAACCGACGCCGCAGCATTGGGGGGCGCTTTTGCGACCAACCCAGAAACCGACTTGACGCCGCAACGCGACTGGATCGCGCGGCTCGTCGGCTATGACACGACGTCGTCGAAATCCAATCTGGCGTTGATCGACGACGTCGAAGCGTATTTGAAAGAACACGGCGCGGAGACCTATCGGGTCTATAATGACGACGGGGATAAGGCCAATCTCTACGCCGTCGTCGGCCCGAAGGTGGCGGGCGGCGTGGTGCTCTCCGGGCATACCGACGTGGTGCCCGTGGCGGGCCAAGATTGGGATACGGACCCTTTCGAACTGGTCGAGAAGGACGGAAAATTGTTCGGCCGCGGCACCTGCGACATGAAGTCGTTCTCGGCGATCGCGCTTTCATTGTTGCCGCAAATGGCGGCGGCGGACTTGAAAAAGCCGATCATTTTCGCGTTGTCCTATGACGAAGAAATCGGTTGTCTCGGGGCTCCGCGCATGATTTCCGAGATCACCTCGAAACTGCCGGCGCCGTCGGCGGTGATCGTCGGCGAGCCGACGATGATGCGCGTGGTCGACGGGCACAAAGGCATCGCGTCCTATCGCACCACGGTGACCGGCCACACCACCCATTCCAGCCAAACCGATCGCGGCGTCTCGGCGGTGGAGGCGGCGGCGAAACTGATCGCCAAGATCAGCGACATGCGCGCCGCCCGGGAGCGCGACGCGGATCAAGACAGCCCGTTCACGCCGCCGAATTCGACGATGACCGTCAATCTCGTCAATGGCGGCACCCAGCTCAACATCATGGCGGCGGAATGCGTGTTCGATTGGGATTGCCGCGTGGTGCCGGGCGAGACCGCGGCGGAGATCTACGCGGAATTCGAGGACTACGCCGCCGGGGTGCAAAGCGACATGCGCAAACGCTCCACCGCGTGCCGGATCTCCACCGAACAATTGACCGATGCGCCGTGCTTGGCGCCGACGGCGAAAAATCCCGCTGCGGACCTCGCCAAGGCGATCACCGGGCATAACTCCACCGACGTGGTCGCCTACGCCGCCGAGGCGGGGCAGTTTCAAGAGGCCGGTCTTTCGACGGTGATCTGCGGGCCGGGCTCCATCGACCAAGCGCACCAAGCCAATGAGTTCATCTCGATCGACCAGGTCGGGCTAGGGCGATTGTTCCTCGAACGCTTGATCGCGCGCTTATCGGCGTAGGGCGTCGCTAAGCGTCAAAATGATCTGTGTAAAGATTTAATTTTACGCTTCCTTTACGTGGGTTTACGAAAGGCTTCTGAAAACCTCTAGCCGTCGATTTACGTCGCATTTAGATCGATCGGTCATAAGGGCTTTAATTGGACGTCGCCAAAGCCTGAAGAGAGTGTAGAGTGAAGCGTATTTCTCAATGCCGCGCATGCGGCTCGGCAGCCCTAACGCCAGCCTTTTCGTTGGATTCCTCAAGCCGCTCGACCGGCAAATCGAGCTTGTTCAAATCCGACGCCGGCAAGACCGTGGACTATGTTTTGTGCGA
>CAYWWL010000289.1:2525-3202 GCA_964461925.1 uncultured Caulobacterales bacterium
CTCCTCGCAGGACGCCAATGCGTGCGGCTTGCTGCAGCGCGCCGACGCCGCCCCGGCGCATGAATTTCCGGCCCCGCCATCGGGCGCGTTTCGATCGACCCGCACGCATCTTCGCGCCGTCGCGACCGAAGCGCTGGAGTTGATTTCCGGACGCGATTGTTCGGCCCTCGACATCGGCTGTTCGGACGGCACGCTATTGTCTTTCTATCCGCGTTGGGTCGACCGCTATGGCGTCGACGGCGGCGACATCGTCAATCATGTCGGCCAATGGGCGACGACGTGCCAGGCGAGCTTTCCGTCGCGTCGTTTCGACGGCGCGTTCACGCAAGAAAAATACGACATCATCACGGCGATTTCGGTGCTCGAAGACACCGACGAGCCGCGGCCGTTCCTGACCCACGCCAAGTCTTTGCTGAGCGAAGACGGCGTCATGGTGCTGGAGACGCTATACGCGCCAATGGTATTGACACGGACGAATATCCAGCCAATTCACGAAGAGCGCGCGGCGATCTATTCCCTCGGCGCGATCGAACGCCTGCTGCGCGATTGCGACCTGAAAATTTTCCGTGGCTATCTCACCGACAAGGACGGCGGTTCGGTGCGCCTGTTCGTCACCCATTCGGACATTGAAGACTATGATTTCGATCCCTGGTTCGACCGTCTGGCGCGGCTCTGGG
>CAYWWL010000290.1:0-3199 GCA_964461925.1 uncultured Caulobacterales bacterium
CAGGGCTGGGCCAAGCATCCAGATGCCAAAGCTCTCCAACGGCGAGCGCGCCTTGATCTTGCGCATTTCCGCCTTCAGAATTTTGACTTCTTCCTTCGACAGCCCGCCGCCGCCATATTCCTTCGGCCATGCCGGTACGGTCCAGCCTTTCGCCGCCATCCGTTCGAGCCAGATTTTCTGCGCGTCGGAAGTGAACTTCCAATTGCGACCGCCCCAGCAAATCATGTCCTCCGATGGCGAGCCTGCGTCACGCATTTCCGCGGGACAATTCTCTTCAAGCCACGCTCGGGTTTCCTCACGGAAGGTCTCAAGGTCTGACATCATTTCGCTCCTACGGCGGTCACTAGGCTGGGGCGCAGGATTGCGCCGATTGTTGGACGAATTGAACCGCGCGCCTCGCGCGAGGGCAATGAGAATTAGCAGTTAACGCAAGCGGCGAAATCGCGCGCTCAATCCGGCCGGGACCAGCGAATTACGCCGACCAGGCCGGCTTATTTTGCAACGCCACCCGTCGGATCATAATCTTGTCGAACTTCGCCGTGCCGAGCCGCGGCAGCGGCTGCGGGGACACCCAAATGCGCTCGGGAACCTTAAAGGCGGCGAGCTCTTCAGCCATGAAATCGCGCACCGCTTGCGGATCCACCGCCTCGCCTTCCTTCCCAACGACGACTAGGCCGACGCGTTCGCCAAGCACGTCGCACGGGACCGAAAAGACGCTCGCTTCAGTAACCGCCGGATGTTCATAGGCGCGGGCCTCGACCTCGAGACATGAAATGTTCTCGCCGCCGCGAATGATCAGTTCTTTGATGCGATCGACGATGTAGACGAAGCCCTCTTCGTCGATCTTGCCGAGATCGCCGGTGCGGAACCACCCGTCCGGGGTGACAGCGCTCGCCGTCGCTTCCGGCAAATTGTGGTATTCACGGAAGTTCGCAGCGCTCCGGATCCAGATTTCGCCGGTCTCGCCGACGCCGCAGTCGCCGTCGTCGCCGACGATCTTAATGTCGGTCAATGGCGGCACCGGTCGCCCGGCGGCGTCAGGCTTGCGTTGATAGTCCTGCAGCGAGTTCACGCACCCCATGGCGTTCGTCTCGCTTAATCCGTAGCCAGATGATGGATTGGCGTGGGCGAAATTCTCCTTCAATTTGCGGACATGCTCCGCCGGGCGTTTCGCGCCGCCCGAACCGATGTCCAAAAGGCTCGGCATCCCGCCCGGACCAGCCGCCTCGAGCAATTCGAACGACTGGCTGGGAACGCCGACGAAATTCGTCAATTCGTGTTTGTTGATCAGGTCGACGGCGTCTTTGGCGTTCCAGCGATAGATCATCACCACCCGCCGGCCGACGAGATAGGAAAGCAAAAAGATCGAGTGGCTGCCGGTGACGTGAAATAGCGGAACGCCAAGCAAAATGCCGGGATTGTCGCCGAACAACGACTCGCCGTCGCGCGCTTCTTGGATCGACGTCGCCAAAAACGCCCACGACATGATCGCAGAAACGCCGCCGCGATGGGTCAGCACGACGCCTTTTGGATTGCCGGTTGAGCCCGACGTATAAACGATCGCGTAATCATCGTCGGGGTGGATCTCACGACACGGTTCGGCCGGTTCTCCCGCTGCGAGAATGTCGGCGTAATTGTGATCCGCTTCGCCTTCTTCCCGGGCGAGAATGAACGTTAGGCCCAATTCCTCTTTCACCGGGGACAGGTACTCGATACGTTTAGCGTCGCCAATAATTAATGTCGCGCCGGAATCTTTCACGGCGTAGGCGAGTTCCTCGGTCTTCCACCAGGCGTTTAGCGGAACCACGACCGCGCCCAAGGAGATGACGCCCATATAGGCGACGCACCATTCCGGATAGTTGCGCATAGCGATGGCGACCTTATCGCCTTGGCCGACGCCGAACGTCTTACGCAACCCGTCAGCGAACTTCCGCGCTTGAACCCAGGCCTCGACGAAAGAGATCCGCTCATCGCCATAGATGATGAAATCCTTGTCGCCGTTCATGGCGCCGGCTTCGAACAGTCCGACCATGCTCGGCGGCGCATTTTCGAAGACCCGATAGGAATTGCCGCGGATCTCCGCCTCTCCCACCTTGAACCGGGGATCTTCGGCCAATAGCCGCATGGCGGCTGCGACAACCGCAGCAGGATCAACGGAAGGGGCTTGGGCGCTCGTCTCAGACATGGTTCTACGTCTCCTGCCAATCTAATTGTTCCCGTTGGGTAACGAAAAGTTGGAGCAAGGGAAAGCATCTCTGGCGCCTCGGGACGAAGCGGTGGCGGAAAATTGCGCGCAAAGTCTTGTGGCGGCGCCATCCGGCGCTATTGTGCCGCTCCACTCCTCGCCATCGTCACAAGAGAAGCTCCCGCCATGGCCCACGCGTCCGCCCTGATGAACGTCATGATCTCAGCCGCCCGAAAGACGGCGCGCAATCTCTCGCGCGACTATGGCGAGATTGACGCGCTGCAAGTCTCCAAAAAGGGCGCTGCAGACTTCGTCTCCGCCGCGGACTTGAAAGCCGAGCAGACCCTGTTTGAAGAGCTAAACCGCAGCCGACCGAAATACGGCTTCTTGATGGAAGAGCGCGGCGAAATCGAGGGCGTAGACAATTCAAATCGTTGGATCGTCGATCCGCTCGACGGCACCACGAATTTCCTGCATGCGATCCCGCAGTTTTGCATCTCAATCTGCCTGGAACGCGACCGCCAACCCTATGCCGGCGTGATCTACAATCCGGCGACTGATGAACTGTATTGGGCTGAAAAAGGCGAAGGCGCTTGGCTCAATGAGCGCCGCCTAAGGGTGTCTGGTCGGCGAGAATTGGAAGAGTCGCTTTTCGCGACCGGGTTGCCGTTCAAGGGGCGACCAGGGCGGGCAGAATCCCTGAAGGAAGTCGACCGAGTGCTTGCCGAAACCGCCGGCGTGCGCCGCTTTGGGTCGGCCGCGCTCGATCTCGCTTATGTCGCGGCGGGACGTTTTGACGCTTATTGGGAGCGCGGGCTGAACGCCTGGGACGTCGGGGCGGGCATCGCCCTGGTTCGCGAGGCGGGCGGCATAGTCGGCGAGATCGAAGGCGGCAATAATCCGCTGCACGCGAAGTCTATCCTCGCCACCAATGGCGAGCTGTTCGAGACCGCACGCTCGCTAATCTCCGCTCGCTGATTGGCTGTCCGCGCGCGAAGCGCTCGGCGCGAGCGC
>CAYWWL010000291.1:0-3144 GCA_964461925.1 uncultured Caulobacterales bacterium
ATAGCGGCGCCGATCGGTGGTCTCGTCCAGGGTCAAGAGCACTTGCCCGACGACCACCGTCTCGCCGAACGCGCGTTGCCAAGCCTCGATCAAATGCGCCTGCCCGGCGGCGGACGCGGCTTGCTTCTGCTCCAACCGCAAGGGTCCCGACAGCGCTAAGCGCTTGCGGCCAATGCCCACGGCCCCGGAGGTGACGATGATGGTCTCCACCCCGCGCCCGCGCAAGGCGGCGATCTCGCCCGCCAATTGCGAAAGCCAGGCGTGGTCGACGTCGCCGTCCGCGTCGATCAGGAGCGAGGATCCGACCTTAACGACGACGCGATCGCTGGCGGCTAACGCCTCGGCGGCGGTCGCGGGCCTATTGGTCATTGGACGGATGGACGGGACCGGCGAGCGCCCGGGCGATGTCGTCGAGATCGGCGAGCATGCTCTCCACTGTCGGCGTGCGCCCGGCCCCGCGTCCGCGGCATGAAATCCCGCCGCCTTCGACCCGCAACGCGTTCTCCTCGCCGACGAGACCGGCCAGAAAGGCGTCTTCGTCCACGCGCCGATACGCGACGATGACCTTGGCGGCGCCGGGATTTTGCGGATCCGGTTCGATCCGCGTCACTTGCCGCCAGACGCCGCCGCCGGCCGCCATGGCCGAGGCTTTGTCAGCGTCGAGGCCGGCGACGTCGAAGCTGACATTGGTCGGCGCGACGCCATAGGCTTCGAACGCTAAGATCGCCGCTTTCGCCCGGGCGTCGTCGCCGGATAAATCCGCGCTCGGGTCAGCTTCAGCGAATCCCGCTTCCTGGGCGGTCCGCAATGCGTCCTCGAAGCTCGAGCCCGCCCCCATTTCGCTCAGAATGAAGTTCACCGTGCCGTTCAGCACCGCGTCGATAGCGCCCACCGGCGTTTTCTCCGCCGCGCTGCGCCGCGCGGCCCGCCGCGCTGATTCGACCATGGCCGATCCACCGCCCACCGACGGCGAATAGACGAAGGCCGCGCCGCGATCGGCGGCGATTTCGTGATAGCGCAAAATGTTTTCCGCCACCGCTTGCTTGTTCGCCGAAACCACGGAGACGCCCGCGGACAACGCCGCTTCGGTAAGCGCTGCGCCCGCCTCGGCGCTCGACAAAGCGTCGAGCACCACGTCCGGGCGCGCGGCGATCACGCGATCGATCTGGGTGGTGATGATCGAAGGATTGATTTGACGACTGCGCGGTTTGTTCGCGTCGCTGACCAAGGCGGCGACCAACTCATAGCGGCCAGGCGCTTGCAGCAACCGCAAGGCCGCGCCCTCGCCGACGACGCCGAGACCAGCGACCGCGACCCGGATCGGACGATGCGGGGCCAGAGGCAATGGCGCGCCGCCGGACGGGCCGATATCGGTGCCGGCGCCGGCGCCCAAAGCGGCGACGCGGATCGGCAATCCCCGGGCCTTGGCGTAGGCGATGGACTTCGGCTGCACCAATTGATTAGCGACGCCGGCCGCGGCGTCCCAGGTCAAGGCGTCATACATCAGCGCGTCAGGATCGCGGCGGCCGTCAATGTTCGGATCGCGGTCGAAAACGCCGGGCACGTCCTTATACAAAGTCGCCCGCGGCGCGCCGAGGGCGTCGGCGATCGCCACGGCGGTCAAGTCGGAGCCGCCACGCCCGAGCAGCACCGGAGCGCCGTCTTCGGCCAGGGCGACGAAGCCAGGCACGATCAAAACCTCCGCCGCCGCCAGCCCTGCGCGCAGCGCCGTGACGTCGACGCCGCTAGGCTCTGCGTCGTCGATCGCCCCTTGGGCGGTCAATCCGATCTCCCTGGCGTCGGCCACATGGGCGAGCAAGCCGCTTTGGTCGCACGCCATGGCGAGCAAATACGCCGCGCGCATTTCGCCGAGGCCGATCAGGCCCGGCGCATGGCGCGAGGCCAGGCCGCCGCCGAACGACGCCGCTTCCGCCCACAGACGGTCGGTCTCGCCGGCGAAGGCCGAAACGACGGCGACGACGCGCCCGCCGGCCCTGGTGCGGCGATAGATCTCCGAGACCACGCTCGGCAAATCCGCCGGCTCGCGCAGTACGGACGAGCCGAATTTTAAGACGTCCACAGGCTCGACCGGAGCGGTATGGATAGACGCAACTGGCGCCGCGGTTACGCGCATTTTTTCTCCTCCAACGCCGCCCCCTTCGGCGCGACCGAGTCATTAAGGGCGGAGACGAGGTCATTCGTCAAATCGGCTTCATGTTCAAGGCCAATCGAGAACCGCACTAGGCGATCGGCGATTCCCGCTTCAGCCCGCGCTTCCGGCGGCATTGCGGCGTGGGTCATCGCGGCGGGACAACAAACCAGGCTTTCGAAACCGCCCAGGGATTCCGCCACGGTGAAGATATTCAGCTTGCGCAACAGGCTTAAGACGTCGACGCCATCGGCGAATTCGACGCTCAGCATGGCGCCGAAGCCTTTCTGCTGGCGGCGGGCGATCGCATGGCCAGGATGGCTTTCAAGTCCTGGATAATAGACCCGCGCCACCCGCTCGTCGGCGTCGAGCAACCGGGCGATATGGTCCGCGGTGGCTTGCTGGCGTTCAAGTCGAGTGAACAGCGTGCGCGCGCCGCGCAAGGTCAGATAGCTGTCGAACGGGCTGCCGGTGACGCCAGTGCAATTGGCCCACCAGGCGAGATCCTCAGCCACGGCCTTTTCCCGGGCGAGCACCGCGCCGCCTACCACGTCGCTATGGCCATTGATATATTTCGTGGTCGAATGAACGACGATGTCGCATCCAAGGCTCAGCGGTTGCTGCAAGGCTGGCGACAAGAACGTGTTGTCGGCGACCGTGATCGCGCCGCAGGCCCTGGCTTTATCCACCACTAATGCGATGTCGGTGAGGCGCAACAGCGGATTGCTCGGCGTTTCGATCAAGATCAGTTTCGGCTTGCGCGCGAACGCCGCCTCGAGCGCTTGCGGATCGGTTTGATCGACGAAAGCGACCTCGAAATCGCCTTTCGCCGCCCGATGACTGCGCAATCGATAGGTGCCGCCATAACAGTCATGGGGCGCAATCACGAGATCCCCCGGCTTGACCAGGCACAAGGGCAGATTGACCGCGGCCATGCCGGTGGCGGTGACGACGCCGCCGGCGGCGCCCTCTAGCTCCGCGAGCGCGCCCTCTAG
>CAYWWL010000292.1:0-3143 GCA_964461925.1 uncultured Caulobacterales bacterium
TGAACGCCCCATCGCCGGCTTTGGCGCGCAGCTGCGCCATTGGCGCGGCATTCGTCGGCATAGCCAACTATCCCTCAGCCTTTTGGCGGAGATTTCCGCCCGGCATCTGAGCTTTTTGGAGTCCGGCCGGGCCAAGCCGAGCCGGGACATGGTGCTGCGCCTCGCCGAGGCCTTGGAGATGCCGAAGGAAGCGGCCAATCAGGCGCTGAGCGCGGCGGGGTTCGCGCCGGCCTTCCCCGCGCTTGACGCCGACGCCCCGGCGCTCGCTCCGGTGCGCCGCGCCGTCGACATGATGTTGGAGCGTCATAATCCGTACCCGGCTATCGCCATCGACCGGCAATGGAACGTCCGCGGCGCCAATATGGCGGCGATGCATTTGTTCGCGCACGCGCCGCCGCCGCCGAACGGGTCGCTTAATCTCGTCGACTCCCTGATCGCTTCGGCGGGTCTCGACCTGGTGGCGAATTGGGCCGAAGTGGCGCGCATGACCATCGCGCGGCTGCGTTCGGAGATTATCGCCCTTGGCGGGGATGCGGCTTTATCCGACAGGGCGGCGGCGCTGGAGACGGCGCTTGAGCGCCATGGCGGCCCGGACGACGGCGTCGACTATAGCCGGGCGGTGATCCCCACCGTGTTCACCTTGGCCGGCCAGACACTCACCTTATTCTCCACCATCGCCTCGTTCAGCACGGTGCAGGACGTCGTCGCGAGCGATATCCGGGTCGAACTAATGTTTCCTGAGGACGACGCGACAAAGGAATATTTCGATGCGGTCAGCGGCTAGTCGGCCATGGTCTCATAGACCCGGATCGAGGTGATATAGGGGTTGCTCGACGCCAGGCGTTCGGCTTCCTCACGGTCGGCCGCCTCGATGATCATCACGCCGGTGACCGCGTCGGCGTCCATCTTCAAGTCGGATACGCCGTCTGCGGATATTTCTCGGCCCCCGAATAGGCCGATTTGTTCGACGATATGATCTTGGATCTCGGCGAACCAGTCGCTCCATTTGCTCATGATGTCGGGCGTGGGTTTTTCAAACCCGATGGTCAAGAATGCGTAACGTGGCATAGGATTTCTCCGCGGGCTTCTCCGCCTAAGGGCGCCGGCGGACGCCGGGGCTGTCGATGATCCTAGCGGATCGTCGGCGCTTAACCTAATGCGATTTTTCAAGAGCGACGGGCGGGCGGAGCGGCTTACGCGGCGTCGTGGAAAATTATCCCTAGGGCGAAGCGTCGGCCCGCGCGCACGGCGCTGACCCCGTGGCGCATCTTCACTCGATAAGGCCCGCGGGTTCCGATTTTTGGCCGTTCATTGACGGCGAAGACGAGGGCCTCGCCGCGGCGCGGGCGCAGGGCGGTGGCCCGGGACTGCATGCGCGGGCGTTGTTCGGTGATGATGAATTCGCCGCCGTCGAAGTCCGTTTCCGGGTCGCTCAACATGATCATCGCCTGCAGCGGAAAATGAACCGCGCCATAGAGATCCTGATGCAGACAATTATAGTCGCCCGGCCCATAGCGCAGAATCAAGGGCGTCGGGCGCGCCTGGCCGGCGGCGCGGCATTGCTGAATGAAGTCGCCGTGATTGGCGGGGAAGCGTTGCGGCAGGGAGAGGGTCTTCGACCAATCATTGGCGATCGCCGCCAATGGCGGGTAGAGCGCGGCGCGCAGGTCGGCGAGAATCCCGGAAGGCGCGGCGAAGTAGCGATATTGCCCCTGGCCGAATCCATGCCGCGCCATCTCCACGGTGGAGCGGTAGCGCGCGTCGTCGTCATAACCTGCGATGAACGCGTCGCAGGCTTCGGCAGGCAAAAGCCGCCCAAGGCTGGCGACGCCCTCGGCGGCGAGGCCGGCGGCCGCCGCATCCCAATCGATCGTCTCGATCGGCGCGGCGGAAGTGGTGTGCGTCGCCTGGCGGCGCGTCATGGCGAGGTCCCTTGCTGACTAAGGTCGCCATGGCGCCGCATATCGAGGCGATCGCCCACCCGAAACTTGCGATTGCTGGCGCGGCGCCAGTTCCTTCAGCCGCCAATTCCTTCGGGCGCCAATTCCTTCAGGCGCCAATTCCCTCAGGCGTCAGTCCTTCAACAGGCGATCGGGATGGCCGCCGTCGACATACCCCATAAAGGCGCCGTGAATATTGTAGCCGACCAGCTCCCGGGTCCGCCGCGGCAGTGTCTTGACCACCTCTTGCGGCGTCGCAAGGGCCATGTTCTCCAATTGCCGGGCCCAGCCGGGGCAATATTGCGGCGTCACGATGAGCCGCGAGGCGTCGGACTTGTTCGGCCCGCCGCGATGCCAAAGCGTGCCCTTGGCGATCATCAAGGATCCCGCCGGCATGGTCGCTTTGATCGCGTCGGCGCGCGGTTGCGGGTCATAGTCGACGTCATTGACGGTTCGGTCGTCCGCATTCGGATCGACATGGCCATAGACGTCAGGACCGGCGATCTGTTCGGTCTCCCATAAATGGCTGCCGGGGATGATCTCAGTCGCGCCATTATCCTCGGTCATTGCGTCGATCGCCCAGAAGGTCGACACGCCATAGGGCGGGTGCGGCCACGGCAGATCAATATGATTATCGTCGTAATGCCAGTCCTGCACGGTCTCGCCAGGGTGCAGGTTGATCGCGATCAGCGCCGACAAGAGGCACGATCGACCCAGATCGCGCTCGACGAAGGCGAGGGCGAGCGGGTGGGTGATCATGTCGCTGAACACCGCCGGCTCTTTGCCGAGCAGGGCGTAGACCCGGTTCGATCGGAAGCCTTCGAAATTATTCCGTCCCGGCATGGTCAGATGGGGCTCGATGGCGCTGCGCACCCGCGCGACCTCGTCCGGCGGCATCACGTTTTCGACGATCACATAGCCGTCGCGGTCATAGGCCTCGAACAAGTCTTCAAGCCGCTGGCCGCCAAGATAAGGCGTCAGATCCGCGCTAGCGCCGTTTTCGCTGGATAGGGTCGTTTCCCCATGCCGCGCTTTTCCGCTCCGCACCGCTGCATCGCCATCCGCCATGTTGATCCTCCCAAATTGAGTTGAGCTCAATTTAATTTATGCTATGGATGATTGGCAAGAGGGAAATGCAGCGCGATCCGGACGGCGACATTGGCGGCGGGACCAGCGTCGGCGGGCTCAACGAGGACGGCGGCC
>CAYWWL010000293.1:0-3123 GCA_964461925.1 uncultured Caulobacterales bacterium
TGGAGAATCTGCGCGCCGGGGCCCAGCGCTTGGCCGAAGGCGAGCAACAGGAAATGCAAGCCGCGAGAGGCGAGGACGAAGGTTCGGGCGGGATGATCGACCCTCTAGGCCGCGCCGTCGGGGCGGAGAACGGCGGCGACAATGTCGACGTTCCCGGCGAACGCGACGCCCAACGCGCCCGGGACGTGTTGCAGGAATTGCGGCGACGCCTGTCCACCGGCGAGCGCAGCGAAGAAGAAATCGAGTATCTCGAACGCCTGCTTGAGCGGTTTTAACCGCTCAGACCACCGTCATAATGTCGTTCAGCGGTTTTTTGATCAGCGCGTGATGCGGCACCGTGGCCGCGTCCGCAGGCTTGCCGACCACCACCAAGAGATACGGTTTCTCCGTTGACGGACGACCAAGCGCCTGGCTGAGAAACGTCATTGGATTGGGCGTGTGGGTCAAGGTGGCGAAACCAGCGTGGTGCAAGGCCGCGATCAGGAATCCGCAGGCGATGCCGACGCTCTCGTGGATATAGTAGTTCTTGCGGTCGTCTTCGGCGCGCACCCCGCCCCGGCGCTGGGCGAAGACGGCGATCAGATACGGCGCGGTCTCCAAAAACGGCTTGTCCGCGTCGGTGCCGATGGGCGCGAGGGCGTCGAGCCATTCCTCGCCGGCGCGGCCGCCGTAAAACGCGCGCTCTTCCTCCTCGGCGGCTTCGCGAATTTTCTTTTTCATCGCCGGATCGCCGACGACGACGAAATGCCAAGGCTGGTGATTGGCGCCGGACGGCGCGCGCCCCGCGGCGGCGACGCAATGCTCGATCGCCTCTAACGGCACCGGGTCCGGCTTGAAGTCGCGGATCGTATGCCGCGCTTTGATCTCCTCGAAGAACGCCGCGGCGCGCTCGGTCATCGCCGCCGGGTCGCGCTCGACATAATCGCCGAGATCCGCCAGGGCCTCGAATTCATGCTCACTTTTTGAAACGGACATAGCTCTTCTCGAATAGGTCGACGTCGCCTTTATAATCCGTATAGACAATGCCGGACGTGGGCGTGGCGACGCCGTTCTTGTCGACGTGCGCCGAAGACACCTCCACCGTGTCGCCGACGAAGCGGACGAAGGAGCGCACTTCGTCGAATTGCTCGTGGCCGATGACTTTCTCCACCGCGGCGAAGCCCGCCTCGGTGACGTCGATCACGCCAGTGGTGTGGAAGCCGGCGGTGGTGAAATAGTGAAACACATGCTGCTTCGCCGCCTCGTCATAGAAGAAGATCGTGCGTCCGCCATAGGTTCCGTCTTCGAGCCGGTGGGTTGATTGGAACGCCCGCCCGCCAAGGATCGATTCCCAGATCGCATAATCGACGATCGGCTGGCCGTTAGGGCCTTCGCCTTCGCCGCGCAGCACCCGCCCATCGAGCTTGGCGAAAGGCGCCATGGGCGCATAGGCCTCGCTTTCTTGCTCGCCGGCGTGGGCGGCGCCCGCCATCAACGCCGACGCCCCGAGAATGGCCGTCCCTACGGCCGACGTCCCGAGAGTCGCCGCCCCTACGGTCGACGCCAACGGCGACGCCAAAACCGCCGCCAAAGCGGCCGTCACGGCCCGCATTCTCGTCTTCATCCCTTAGTCCTCCCAATGACCCCGCCGCTTCACGCCGCGTTGTGATCAATCACCGTTAGCTTCGGCTTTTCGGCGCGCTTTGTCCATGCCGCCCGGTCGATCCGGCAAAGCGCCGAGCGGCGCAAGTCCGGATGCTCCGGCAGGCCAGGAAAATCGAAGTCGTCCGCCGGGTTCCGGGCCATGCCGATGCGCCGCATCACCCCTAAAGAGGCGGCGTTGTGGACCGAGGCGATGGCGACGATTTCATCGATGTCATCGCGCGCAAAGCCAAAGGCGAGGCAAGCGCTCGCCGCTTCGCTGGCGTAGCCGCGCCCCCACGCCGCCCGCGCCAGGCGCCAGCCGATCTCCACCGCCGGGGTGAAGTGCGCCTCATAGTGCGGTTGGGACAGGCCGACGAAGCCTGCGAAGGGATTGTCCGGGGTCTCCACCGCCCAATAGAAATAGCCCCATTTGCGGAACCGGTCCTGAATGTCCGCCACATGGCCGTCGCTTTGCTCCCGGGTCATCGCCCCGCCGAGATAGCGCATCACCTCCGGATCGACGCTCATCGCCGCATAATGGTCGAGATCGTCCGCCCGCCAGGCGCGCAAGACGAGCCGCGCCGTCTTGATCGTCGGGGCCGGCGCGAAATCAACGCTCACGCCGACGGCTTTCGACGGCGTAAGAACAAATAGACGGCGAAGGCTGTGGCGACGCCAGGGATAAAGCAAAGAATCGGCACGACCCAAAAATACGGCGGTCGCTCGGTCGCCGCCCAGGCGATTAAAATCAGTCCACAGAATATCGTGTCGAAAGAATAGCCGGCGGCGTACGGATTGACGAAGCCGGCGGCGAAGGCGCCGATCACGTCGCCGCTCTCCAGCAGCGGCGGCATCACGGTCGCCGCGAAGATCAGCGCGAAACCGGCGCCCAAGGCCGCGATCGTCAGATCGGAAATTGATAACTTGCCCATGGCGTCGTCTCTCCTCTCTCGCCGCGCGCCATATGACGCGGAAAGACGCGGCGGCGTCGCGCGGGCGCCGTCTCTAGCGCCGCCCGAACAGTTTTTCGATATCGGCCAGCTTCAGCTCGACATAGGTCGGCCGGCCATGATTGCATTGGCCAGAATACGGCGTCGCCTCCATCTGCCGCAAGAGCGCGTTCATCTCGTCCCCGGTGAGCCGGCGCCCGGCGCGCACCGAACCGCGACAGGCCATGCTCGAGGCTACTTCCTCCAGCTGTTCTTTCAGGGCGAGCCCCTCGCCGAGGGCGATGAGATCGTCGGCGAGACGGCGCACGAGAGCGCCGACGTCGATCTCGCCGAGCAGCGCCGGGACTTCGCGCACGATCACCGCGTCCTCGCCGAACGCCTCCAAGACGAGGCCGAGATCGGCGAATTCCTCGGCCCGGGCCGCGACACGCGCCGCCTCGTCCTTCTCCAACTCCACCACTTCCGGGATCAACAGGCCCTGGCGCGCGACGCCGCCTTCTTGCAAGGCGCGCTTCATGCCTTCATAGACCAGGCGCTCATGGGCGGCGTG
>CAYWWL010000294.1:0-2400 GCA_964461925.1 uncultured Caulobacterales bacterium
GCCTGACATCGACGCCGGGCGCGCCGACGTCTTCGACTTCCCAAACCGCGTCATGGTTCGCCTGCAAAGCACGGCGGCGAGCGAATTGTTCAAATCGGGATCGGCGACCATGTCGGCCGCCTATCGTCCGACGATCAAACGGGTGTCCGACGCATCGGAGATCACCGGCGGCAAGGTGCATATCGAAGGGCATTCGGACTCCCAACCGATCCGCACCCAGCGTTATAGTTCGAATTGGGAGTTGTCCCAGGACCGCGCTGAGACCATTGGGCGATTGCTCGCCTTAGCCGGCGGGCGACCGGATCGGTTCAGCGCCGAAGGCCGCGGGCCCGACGACCCCATCGCCGACAACGCCACCGCCGACGGTCGACGACAGAACCGGCGCGTCGAAATTCTGCTTGAGAAGTAATTTTGCATTTCCCGCCGGCGCGCCGCCGCGGCCGGAATTGATGAAGGTTTATCGCCATGGGCAAACTTAAAGAGATTGTCACCAGTCGATGGTTCTTGACGTTGATCGGCCTGATCCTCTTGTCCCTTGTGATCTGGTTTATCGGCCCGTTGATCGAATTCGCCAATGTGGCGTTTCTCGCCGGAACCGTGGTCCGCTTGGTGGTGATCGGCGGCATGTTCTTGATCTGGGGCATCGTTAGCTTCATCCGCGCGTATCTCGAGATGAAGAAGAACAAGGAGCTGATCGAAAGCTTGGAAAGCGCGGAGCAGGGCGGCGAACCGGAACCGGCGCCGACCGCTAAGGCGGGCGAGGAAGAGACCCAGGAAATTGAGAACAAACTTGGCGCGGCGCTAAAAGCGCTGAAAGAGTCGAAGATCGGCGACCAAGGCGAATATCTCTACCAATTGCCATGGTATGCGATCATCGGACCGCCGGGATCCGGCAAGACGACGGCGCTGTTGAATTCCGGCCTGAATTATCCGCTCGCCGAACATGGCGGCGGCAACGCCGTCAAAGGCCAAGGCGGCACCCGGCTGTGCGATTGGTGGTTTACTGACAAAGCGATCCTGATTGACACGGCGGGCCGCTACACGACCCAAGACAGCGACGCGCAAACCGATTCCGCCGCCTGGCTTGGGTTTTTGGATCTACTGCGCAAGCGCCGGCCTGAACGGCCCTTGAACGGCGTTATTATCGCCCTCGCGGCGACTGATCTCATCGCTGGCGACGAGGGCGCATTGGCGAAGCACGCCGACGCCATCCGCGATCGCTTGAACGAGTTGAACCAACGCCTCGGGGTCAATCTGCCGGTCTATTTCGTCGTCACCAAATGCGACCTTGTGAGCGGCTTTAGCGAGTTCTTCGAGGACCTCGGCGCCCAGGACCGTGAGCAAGTATGGGGCGTCACTTTCGACGCCGATCCCAATGCGGCGATGTCCCGGCATATGGCGCTCTACGATCAAGAAAGCCACGAACTCGGTCGGCGCTTGGCCAATCGCGTGCTCGGCCGCCTGCAGCAAGAGACCGATCCTGACCGGCGTCGGCAAATCTTCTCCTTCCCGCAAGGCTTTGCGGGATTGCGCAAATCGGTGCGGCGCTTCGTGGCGATGACGTTCGAAGAAAACCGGTTCGAGACCAATCCGTATTTGCGCGGGGTCTATTTCACTAGCGCCACCCAGGAAGGCGCGCCGATCGATCGTCTGCTCGGCAATCTCGCCACCGGATTGCGCGCCGACGCGTCGCAAATGGCGGGACGATCCACGGCGAAAAGCTTCTTTCTGTCGTCATTGTTGAGCGACGTAATTTTCGGGGAGGCGGATCTCGCCGGCGGCGACCCGAACGCCATCAAACAGCAGGCGATGCGCCATTGGGGCGCAGTGGGCGCCGGCGCGGCCGTGCTCGCGATAATGGTTTGTCTGTGGACGTTCAATTTCGTCCGCCATAGCGGCTACCTGGCGCAATTGAAGACCGACGCCGACGCTTTGTCGACGGACATCGTCGCGCTGCCGACGAGCCGCAACGCCAATATGGTGGAGCTCGTCAACACCTTAAACGCATTCGAGCAAGCCGCGTACATGCCCGATGCTGAGCATAGGAGCGCGACGGCCGGCTTCGCCTTTGGGCTCAATCCTAAGACAAAAGTGCGGCTGCGGCTTGAGTCGAAATATGACAGCGTGCTGAAGAAAGCCTTCATTCCCCGGGTGTTGGCCGATCTCGAGCGCGAGATCGACGCGAATATGGCCTCGCCGGAGACCCTGTTCGAAATATTGCGCATCTATCTGATGGCGGGCGGACAAGGCCCCCATGACGGCGAGGCGGTCACCGCGTGGTTGAACGCGATCTGGAGCAATAAATATAGCGGCGGGCAATATGAGGCGCTGCGCGCGGATCTCGCCCGCCATGCGGCGCGGGCCTACGCCAATCCGGTGGACGGCGCGGCGTTGGACGAC
>CAYWWL010000294.1:2427-3110 GCA_964461925.1 uncultured Caulobacterales bacterium
ATTTCCCGCCTGGCGCCGTCGCGGATCGCCTATTCGCAATTGCTTTATGACCCGGCGGTGCAGCGCCTGCGTCCGTGGCGGCTATATGAAAACGCGGGCCCGGAGGCGGGCAAGCTCTACACTGACGCCGCGCTCGATCAGACCGTGCCGGGGGCGTTCACCCGCGACGGATACTTTAGTTTGATCAAAGGAAAGCTGGGCGAATTGGCGGCGGAGACCGGCAGGCAGAGCTGGATCATGGGCGATCAAGCCCCGGCGGCGGCGTCCAACGATACGCTCTATACGGAGTTGGAGCAGCTATATTTCGCCGGTTTTATCGACGCCTGGCGGTCATTGTTCGAGGGAGTCGGCGTGGCGTCGCTCAACTGCGACAACGCCAGCGACGCGCGCTCCGGCGGCGCGGCGTGCTTGCGCGACAACGCCGATCGTATTGAATTGGTCGTCGGTCCGGCCTCGCCTGTGCGCACCTTGTTCACGTCGGCCTCGGAAGCGAGCGATTTGTCGCCGCAAATCACAGACGAGGACGCGGGCGCCGCGGCCAATATTGCGGCGACGTTGAGCGCTACGGCGTCGCGCGCCCAGACCATGGCGCGCCGCCTCGGCGCCGGCCGCGATCAAGCAGCGCCGACGACGCCGATCGACACCGTGATCGCCGAATATGCGCCTTTGCGCGACCTAGTGAC
>CAYWWL010000295.1:0-1922 GCA_964461925.1 uncultured Caulobacterales bacterium
TTGCTCGGCCAGAACATTGTCGGCGCCGATGAAGACGCGTTGGCGGCGTTGCGGCGCGGTCGGGTCGGCATGGTGTTTCAATCGTTCCATTTGCTGCCCACCATGACCGCTTTCGATAATGTCCGCACGCCCATGGAGATCGCCGACGTGACGGACGTCGACGATAAGGCTCGGGCGGCGCTCAGCGCCGTTGGCCTGGATCACCGCATGGACCATTTCCCCGGCCAACTGTCCGGCGGCGAACGCCAGCGGGTGGCGGTGGCGCGGGCTTTGGCGGCCGGGCCGGAGATCGTTTTCGCCGACGAGCCGACGGGCAATCTTGACGCCGGCGCCGGGCGCGCGGTGGCGGACCTATTGTTCGAAATCGCCGCCGCCCGGGGCGCGACATTGATCCTCGTCACCCATGATCCGGCCCTCGCCGAACGCGCCGACCGCACGGTCGCCATGGCCGATGGCAGGTTGTCATGCGCATAAAGGCGGCCATCGGCGTCGCCCGGCGCGAATTGATCGGCGGCCTATCCGGGTTTGGGGTTTATATCGCGTGCCTCGCCTTGGGCGCCTTCGCCATCGCCGCGTCAGGGTCGGTGACGGCGAGTTTCCAACGGGGCATCGCCGCCGAAGCGCGGATGTTGCTCGGCGGCGACGCCTCGTTCACCGCCGCCCAACGGCGCGCCACGGACGCTGAGCGGGCCTTTATGGCGGCGCGCGGCGCGGTGAGCGAAAGCCTTAGCTTGCGCATGATGGGAACGGCTGGCGCCTTACGAAAGCAAGTGGACGTGCGCGGCGTCGACGACGCCTTTCCGCTGTTGGGCGGGGTCACCTTGTCCGGCGGCGCCGACGATCTCGACACCGCCCTCGGCTTCGCCGAAGATCGATGGGGTATCGCCGCGAGCGCCAGCCTGCTCGACGCCTTCGACCTCGCCATTGGCGACGCTTTCGAGCTGGGCCCGATCCCGGTTCGGGTGACGGCGCGGCTTGACGGCGAACCGGACAGTCTCGGCGTTCCTGGCGCCTTCGGCCCGTCCGCCATCGTCAGCCTCGACGCCTTAGCGGCCGCCGACCGGGTCCAGAACGGGCAACTGTTCAGGGCCACGTACCTGATGCGATTGCCGGCTGAGACCGATGCACAGTCCGTCGGGGAAGCGGCGGCGGAGGCCTTCGGTCCTGGCGGGATGCGGTTTCGACCGCCGGAGGAAGCCGTCGACGGGCTCGGCGAATTGCTCGACCTGTTGACCTCCTTCCTCGCCGTGATCGGCGTCGCCGCGTTGATCGCCGGTGGGGTTGGCGTCGCCCAGGCCGCGCAGTCGTTTCTCGATAGCCGCACTATGGCGATCGCCGCGCTGAAAGCCCTTGGCGCCGACGCCCGCGACATCAGGCTGATCTATCTATTGCAATTGACCGCGCTCGCCGTCATTGGCGGGTTGATCGGCGTTGTCCTTGGCGCAGCGGCGCCTTACGCCCTGACCGTGCTGGCGCCAGGCATGCCTGTGCCGCAGCGCCTTGGGGTCGACCCGCAGCCGCTTCTGGTCGCCTTCGTTCTCGCCATCCTCACTGCATTGGCGTTCGCATTACCGGCCTTGGGCCGCGCCCGGGCGACGGCGCCGTCGGCGTTGTTCCGCAGCGTCGCTGATCCAGGGGTCAGCGCCGCGCCGCGGCTTGAACGCGGGCTCGCCGCGCTCGCCGGCGCATTGCTGGTCGGGTTCGCGTCTTTGACCAGCCCGCGTCCCTTGGTGACGTTGGCGCTGATCATCGGCGCCGGGCTTGTCTATGGGGTGATGATCGGGCTTGCCGTGGCGGTGAAGAAAGTCGCCGCAGCCCGGGCGCGCCACGCCCGGGGCATGCGCCGCTTGGTGCTCGCCAATCTGGCCGGGCCTGGGTCCCTGGCGCCGACCATTGCGCCGGCGCTTGGCATCGGCCTTGCG
>CAYWWL010000295.1:1948-3103 GCA_964461925.1 uncultured Caulobacterales bacterium
CGAACCTTTTGCGGCAGATCGGCGAAACCGCGCCGCGCAATGCGCCGGCCTTGGTGTTCTCGGAAATTCCCAATCGCGCCATCGACGCTTTCGACGCGACGGTGGCCGCGGCGGGGATCGCCGTCGCCGACCCGGAACGCTATCGCCGGGCGCCGATCATGCTCGGACGGGTCACGGCGCTAAACGACGCGCCGATCGTCGAAGAGGAGATCGCCGAGTCGGAACGTTGGGTGATCGAAGGCGAAGTCGCCTTGACCTATCTCGCTGAGCAGCCGCCCGAAGCGGAGATCGTCGAAGGCGCATGGTGGCCGCCGGACTATCGCGGCGCTTTGCGCGCGTCGGTGGAAGTGGACGCGGCGAAGGGCCTTGGCTTGGAGATTGGCGACAGCGTGAGCTTTATGGTGTTCGGCCGGACGGTGCGGGCCGAAGTCGCCTCGTTCCGTCAAGTCGATTGGGGCGGGTTCGGAGTCAACACCGCCTTTATCCTGTCGCCTGGCCCCTTGGAGGCGGCCAACCCACGGCATTTCGCCATCGCCAAGGCCGAGCCGAGCCAGGAAACCGCCGTGATCGCGGCGCTCGGCGAGGCCTTGCCCGACGTGGTGGTGTTCCAGACCCGGGAAGCGTTGGCGGTTGCGGCGAAACTATTCGGCGACGTGGCCGTGGCAGTGAACGCCGCCGCAGGCGTGGTCACCCTGGCGGGGCTCTTGGTGCTTGGCGGCGCCTTTGCGGCCATCGCCCGGGAGCGGACCGTGGAATCCGCCTTGCTCAAGACCTTCGGCGCCAGCCGCATGCGGGTCTTGCGACTTTACGCGGCTGAATTCGTGCTCGTGGGCGGCGTCGCCGCGGGCCTTGGCGTCGCGATCGGCGTCGCTGCGGCGGCCCCCATCGTGATCGGCGTTTTTGAAGCGCAATGGGCCTTTCCCATCGGCCCGGTCGTGCTTATCTCCAGTCTCGCGGTCGCGGTGGCGGCGGCGGGCGGCGGTCTTGTAGGCGCGGCGCTCTTAGCGCAGAAGCCGGCGCCTGCCTTGCGCGCGGCCTGACGGGGAGAGGCGAATGGTGCGCAATATCATCATCGCGGCGGTGGGCGCCGTGTTTGCGGTCGGAGCGATTGGAACCGTCATGGATGCAGGGGACAAAGCGCCCTACGAGATGGTG
>CAYWWL010000296.1:0-3097 GCA_964461925.1 uncultured Caulobacterales bacterium
ATCGCGCCGGCCGCAAGCGCGGTCATGGCGGCGATCAGATGCGAGACCCCGACAAGGCCCTCGGTCCATGTGGTGAAATAAGCGATGACGTCGTCCATGGCGCGCTCCCCTTCAGTCTCCCGCACATACCCCTAAAAATAACCCTCAGGTCTCGCCTCAATTCTAGCATAAGCCTCGCGCAAGCCTTGCGCGGCGCTGGCCGCCAGCCCTCTTGGGCGCGGGCCGCCGCTTTTCTGCAGCCCCTTGCTTGCAGCCCCTTGTCAGCGCTCGTTGTCCGCCGCTCGTCGTCCGCCGGCTGTTGCCGCCGCCCCTTGCCTTTAGCGTCGAATAGTATTCTATAATAGAATACCAGTCAAGCAGCCGGATCCCGCGCCCATGCAGCACCCGAAAATGATCGTCCTCGGCCTGATCGGCATGGGCCTGGAATACGGGTTCCAGATGGAGGCCTTCGTCGACGACACCGATATGCGGCAATGGGCGAAGATCGGCATGTCGACGATCTATAAGACATTGAAGGATCTGACCCGGGAGGGCGCCGTCGCCGCGAACCGGCGCAAGAGCGACAAGGGTCCGGCGCGGATCGCCTATCGCTTGACCCCCGTCGGCCGCGCGATGCTCCGTGACGAGATTAAAGCCGCGTTGCGCGCCGAGACCTCGGTCTATTCCGACCGCATCGCCGGCCTCGTGTTCGCGCCGCTATTGGGGGAGGACGCAGGGCCCGCTTTGTCGGCGTCGATCGACGGGCTGCAGGGCGCCGACGCGGCCTTGCAAGCGGCGATGGCCGAGCGCCAGGGCGACGTGGTCGCCGAAGCGGTGCTGACATATTATCGCGAGATCTACGCCGCCGAGCGCAAAGCCTTGGCGCATTTGCGCGGCCCCCTCGCCGCCGGACGGCGACCAGGCCCGGCCGCGCGCTAAGCTCGGCCCGTAAACCTTATTCTCAAACCTTGGCCCCTAGCGCCTATCCGCGGCGTTGCGGCGGGCCGGGCGGCCTTCGCGCAGGCGGGCGAGGTCGACCCGCACTTCGTCGAAATAACGCTGCATCTGGTTGCGGTCGGCGAAGCTTGGCGGGGCCACGGCGCCGGCGATGGCGCGCGGGCGCAGGTCCGCATGGGCGGCGCTCATAAAGCCTTGCCAAATGTCCGCCGGCAGCGCGCCGCCGGTGACTTTGTCCATCGGCTGATAGGTGTCGTTGCCGACCCAGACCCCGGCGGTCATTTGCGCGGTGTAGCCGATGAACCAGGCGTCGCGCCAATCATTGGTGGTGCCGGTCTTGCCCACCGCGGCGCGGCCGGGCAGCCGGGCGCGTTTGCCGGTGCCGTCGGCGACCACTTGATAGAGCATGTGCGACATGTCCTTGGCGACTTTTTGCTCGAGCACGCGCTCCCCCGCCTCGGGTTCATGGGTATAAAGAACATTGCCGTCCTTGTCCTCGATGCGGACGATGGCGTGGGGCGCGGCGGCGCGCCCGCCCCGGGCGAAGGGAAGATAGGCGCGGGTCAACTCCTCCAAGGTGGCGTTGAAGGCGCCGAGGGCGATGCCGGCCTCGCCTGTCGGGATGTCCGCGTCGAGCCCAAGCCGATGGGCGACGTCGATCACTTTCTCCCGGCCGGTGGCTTCGGAGACCTGCACCGCCACGGTGTTCACCGAGCGGGCGATCGCCTCGGTCAGGCGCATCGGCCCGTCATAGCGGTTGTTGTAGTTGGACGGCTTCCAGCCGGCGATGTCCAAAGGCTGGTCGGTGACCGAGCTGCCCGGGGTGAAGCCGTTTTCGAAAGCGGCGGCGTAGACGAAGGGCTTGAACGCCGAGCCCGGTTGCCGCTTGGCCTGGGTGGCGCGGTTGAACTGGCTCTCCACATAGGAGCGCCCGCCGACCATGGCGCGCATCGCCCCGGTGCGATTGTCGAACGCGATCAAGGCGGCTTGCGAAGCCCCGGCGAGCTTGGCGTCGACGTCGATGATTTTCTTGATCGCTTGCTCGGCGTCGCGCTGGGTCTTGGCGTCCAGAGTGGTGGTGACCACCAGGTCCTTGACGTTCGGGCCGACCATCTCGCGCGCGGTCTGGGCGACATAATCGAAGAAATAGCCGATCTCGCCGTCGGCGTCGCTGGATTGCACCTTAGGCGGATTAAGCCGCGCCTCGCGCGCCTGGTCGGCGTCGATCGCGCCGATCTCGACCAGATTGTCGAGCACTTCCAAGGCCCGGTCCTGGGCCCCGAACGGGTTCAACGTGGGGGCCAGCGCCGAGGGCGCTTTCGGCAGGCCGGCCAGCATCACCGCCTCGGCGAGGGTGACGTCCTTGGCCGACTTGTCGAAATAGGTCCGCGCCGCGCTTTCCAGTCCATAGGCGCCGGCGCCCATATAGATCCGATTGAGATAGAGCGAGAGGATTTCGTCCTTCTCGTAGCGGCCTTCGATCCATAGGGCGAGCAGCGCCTCGCGGGCTTTGCGGATATAGCGTTGCTCCGAGGACAGAAAGAGGTTCTTGGTCAGCTGCTGGGTGATGGTGGAGCCGCCCTCGGCGATCCCCCCAGCGCGGACATTGGCGACGAAGGCCCGGGCGATGCCGCGCAAGTCGACGCCGCGGTGTTCGTAGAAGCGGCGGTCTTCGGTGGCGAGAAACGCCTGGATCACATAATCGGGCAATTCGTCGATCGCCACCGCCTCGCCATAGCGCGCGCCGCGGGCGGCCAGCTCGTCGCCGTTCTTGTCGAGGATGACGATCGAGGGCAGTCGGTTCACCGCCCACAAATCGGCTTTGCCCGGCGGCTCCGGCGCGATCAGATAGAGCACCGTGAACATGCCGGCGGCGAGGCCGACGAAACTGAGGGAGACGCCGACCATGGCGCTCTCGATCAACGCTCTGCGGCGCCAATCGCCGCGGGGTTTGGCCGCGCGCGTCGCCGCGCTAGTGGCGGTCGCCGCGTCGGCGGTCGGCGCGCTTTGGGGCTCCGGGCTCGCCTTGACCCCGGGAATAATGCCTTCGGCGCCGGCTTTGATGTCGCGCCAGATTTCCAGGAACAAGAACGCGAACAGGCCGGACAAGGATCGCCCCACGGCCCGCACCGGCGCCAGCGCGGCGGCGACGACGCCGGAC
>CAYWWL010000297.1:0-3067 GCA_964461925.1 uncultured Caulobacterales bacterium
AGACGATGCGAAAGCGTGCATCGGCAAGCCCCATGACGGCGCCAAGCCGGCGTTTGAAATGCTGCGCAAGGAAGGCTTCGAGTTCAACGACTATATCGATATTTTCGACGGCGGCCCATTGGTCGATGCGAAGAAGTCGAAAATCAAGACCATTCGCGACAGCGTCTTGCGCAAGGTGGACATTCACGCGGCGCCGACGCAGGAAGCGACCATGCATATTCTCGCCGCCGGGCGCGTGAAGGACTTCCGAGCGTGCAAAGCGAACGCAATTGTCGGCGACGATAGGGTGACGATTGATCAAACGACCGCGGACGCGCTGGGCGTCGGCGCGGGAGACGATGTGCGATGCGTAGGCTGGTGAGGACATAAATGCAGAAGAATTACATCGACGGCGAATGGCGCGACGGCGCCGGGGCGAGGTTCACTTCGATTAATCCGTCGACCAAGGACGTCGCGTTCGAAGCGGCTGCGGCGGATCCGCGGGACGTTGACGCTGCGGTGCGCGCGGCGCGCGCGGCGTTCAAGGACTGGGCGTTAACGCCTTTGCAGACCCGGCTCGACATTCTCGCGCGCTATAAGGAGATCCTTCTGCGCGACGCCGAGCCCCTGGCGCGGTTGATTTCGGAAGAAACCGGCAAGCCGTTTTGGGAGACCAAGACCGAGGCGGCCGCGGTGGCGGGCAAGGTCGATATTTCCATCCGCGCGTATCATGAACGCACTGGCGAGAAAGAAACCGCCGCCGGCGCCACGCGCGGCGTGCTGCGGCACAAGCCCCACGGCGTCTTAGCTGTGTTAGGGCCGTATAATTTCCCGGCGCATTTGCCCAACGGCCATATCGTTCCAGCCTTGATCGCCGGCAACACGATCGTCTTTAAGCCGAGCGAACTGGCGCCGGGACCGGGCGCCTTCATCGTCAAGGCGCTGGAGGAAGCGGGGGCGCCGAAAGGCGTCGTCAATCTCGTCCATGGCGGCCGCGCCGCCGGCGAGGCGCTGAGCGCCCACGCCGAGATCGACGGGCTGTTGTTCACCGGCGGCGCCCGCACCGGCAAAGCGCTGCATAAGCAATTCGCCGAAACGCCGGAGAAAATCTTGGCGCTCGAACTTGGCGGCAATAACCCGTTAATCTGGTGGCGAACGGACAATGTCGACGCGGCGGCCTTCGCCGTGGTGCAGTCGGCGTTTTTGACGTCCGGCCAACGTTGCACCTGCGCCCGCCGCTTGATCGTGCCCGACAATGACGTCGGCGCCGGTTATATCGAGGCGTTGGCGGCGCTGACCGATCGGATTCGCGTGGGCGCGCCGTTCGACGATCCGCAGCCCTTTATGGGGCCAGTGATCTCCAGCGCAGCGGCGGCGGGTCTTGAGCGCGCCTTTGATCAGCGCTTGGAGAAAGGCGGCGAGGCGATCCGCAATCTGTCGGTGCAGGAAGAAGACAGCGCCTTTGTGTCTCCGGGAATCGTCGACCTCACTGACGCCGATCCGATCGCCGACGAAGAACATTTCGGCCCGATGCTGCAGATCTATCGCGTGGCGGATTTCGACGCCGCGATCGATCGCGCCAACGCCACCGCCTTTGGCCTGTCCGCCGGCTTATTGAGCGACGACCCGCAGGAATGGGAGACCTTCCGCGCCTTGTCCCGCGCCGGCATCGTCAATTGGAATCGGCAGACCACGGGGGCGAGCTCCGCCGCGCCGTTCGGCGGGATTGGCGTTTCCGGCAATCATCGCCCAAGCGCTTACTACGCCGCGGACTATTGCGCCTATCCAGTGGCGTCGATGGAGGGCGAGACCCTTTTGGAGATGCCGGAATCGCAAATCGGCTTGAAATAATAAACAGTATACTGACAGGACAGGAGGCGCGGCCATGGCGGCGTATCGGGAAGCGAATTTCGACGGGCTGATCGGGCCGACCCATAATTACGCCGGCCTCGCCATGGGCAATCTCGCGGCGGCGAAAAACGCCGGCGCGGCCTCCAATCCGCGCGAGGCGGCGCTGCAGGGCCTGCAGAAAATGCGGGCGCTGCATGCGCTCGGCTTGCCGCAGGGTTTCTTGCCGCCGCAAGACCGGCCATCGCTCAAGACCTTGCGCGAACTCGGCTTTTCCGGCTCCGATCGCGCGATTATCGAAGCGGCCGCGGCGACCTCGCCGCAGATCCTCGCCAACGCCTATTCCGCGTCCTCCATGTGGGCGGCGAACGCGGCCACCACGGCGCCGTCTTGCGACGCCGCCGATGGCAAGGCCCACTTCACACCGGCCAATCTGGCGGGCAATTTCCACCGCTGCATCGAAGCTGAGACCACCGCGCGGACGCTGGCGCATATCTTCGCCGATGCCGACATGTTCGCGCACCACCCGCCATTGCCGGGCGGCGTGCATTTCGGCGACGAAGGCGCGGCCAATCACGGCCGCCTTGCGGACAAGGACGGCGCCGCCGGCGTGCATCTCTTCGTCTTCGGCGAGGACGGCGAGCGATTTCCGGCGCGGCAAAGATTGCGGGCGAGCCAGGCGGTGGCGCGCAATCATCGTCTATCGCCGGAACGAACCGTCTTTGTACGTCAATCCACCGCCGCCCTTGACGCCGGCGCGTTCCATAATGACGTGGTCGGCGTCGCCAATAGCGGCGTTTTATTCTTGCACGAACAATCCTTCCAGGATCGCGACGGCGCCTATGCGGCGATCCGCGAGGCCGCGCCGTTCGTGGAGATCGTCGAGGCGCCCGCCGCCAAAGTCTCGTTGGAAGACGCCGTGGGATCGTATTTGTTCAACTCGCAATTGATCGATTTGCCGGCGACGGGCGGCGCTGGAGGCGAAATGGCGCTGATCCTGCCGCAGGAATCGGCCGAGAACGACCGGGTCAAAGCCTTCGTCGACGAAGTCGTCAGCGCCAATAACCCGATCAATCGCGCGTACTACCATGATGTGCGCGAGAGCATGCGCAATGGCGGCGGACCGGCGTGCTTGCGCCTGCGGGTGCTGCTCAATGAAGCCGAGCTCGCCGCGGTCAATCCGAATTTTCTATTGGACGAGGCCCGTTTCGACGCGCTCGAGAATTGGGTTCGCACGCAC
>CAYWWL010000298.1:0-3067 GCA_964461925.1 uncultured Caulobacterales bacterium
CGCCGCCGCAGGGTCGAGCCGCGCCGAGGTCACGCTTGTGCGCGACGCAGACGCCCTCGCCGCCGCTGATCGCTTGGTTTTGCCGGGCGTTGGCGCCTTCGCCGCCTGCATGGACGGGCTTGTGGCCAGCGGCATGCGCGACGCGCTGACCGACGCGGTCGAGCGCCGCGGCGTCCCGTTCCTCGGCATTTGCGTCGGCATGCAGTTGCTCGCCGATCGCGGCCTGGAATTCGGCGAAACCAAGGGCCTTGGCTGGATCGGCGGCGATGTTCGTCGGCTGCCGGACGCGCCTGGCGTGCGCACGCCCCATATGGGCTGGAACACGGTTTCGATTATCAAACAACACCCGATATTTGGGACAATTTCGGGTCCGACAGATTTTTACTTCGCCCACTCGTTTTATTTCGATGCTCAAATTGACGCTCAAATCCTCGCCCATTGCGATTATGGCGGCCCGTTTCCCGCGGTGGTCGGCCGCGATACGATGGTCGCCTGTCAATTTCATCCGGAAAAGAGCCAGGCGGCGGGACTGCGCGTGTTGGAAGGGTTTTTGTCATGGCGGCCATAGGCGCGAATGGGCGAGGGTTTTCGCTCTATCCGGCGATCGACTTAAAGGCGGGCAAATGCGTGCGCCTGTTCAAAGGCGATATGGACCAGGCCACGGTCTATAATGACGATCCGGCGGCCCAAGCAGCGGCGTTCGCCGAGGCCGGGTTCGATCGCTTGCATATTGTCGATCTCGACGGCGCGTTCTCCGGCAAATCCGAGAATAAAGCCGCCGTCAAGGCGATCCTCGGCGCTGCGGCTGAATGGCGTCAATTAGGCGGCGGGGTGCGCACCATGGCGGCGGTTGAGGGCTGGATCGAGGCCGGGATTGACCGGGTCATACTTGGTACGGCCGCGGTGGAGAATCCGGCGTTCGTGATCGAAGCGGCGCGGGCGTTTCCGGGCAAAATCGCCGTTGGCGTCGACGCTGTCGACGGCCAGGTCAAGACCGAGGGCTGGGCGGAAGACGCCGGCCATACCGTCTTAGACATCGGAAAACGCTATGAAGATCAGGGCGTTAGTGCTTTGATCTATACCGATATTGGGCGCGATGGGGCGCTGACCGGGGTCAATGTCGAGGCCACGGCGACGCTCGCCGCCGCGCTCAGCATTCCGGTGATCGCTTCTGGCGGCGTCGCCGGCGTCCGCGACATTGAGGCCTTGGCCGCGCGGCCGGAGGCGATTGAAGGCGTCATAATTGGTCGGGCATTGTATGACGGGCGGCTGACCGCGGCGGAGGCGATTGCGGCCGCCGCGTGAGGCCTGAGAAGTGAGACACCGGTAGCGTAACAGGGGAGCATTGTGGGCGAGGGAAGGGACATCGGCGTGACGGCGTGTCAGCCACCCCCATTACGATTGCGATTGGTCGGCCCGGAAGCCGATATATCCGCCTTCGCCCGCCTTGAGCCGCTGCAGCGGAGCGTCGCCGGGGCGAGCCGTTGGCGGCGCATGAAGTCCCTCGATATTGACGCGGGCGAGGGCGACCTGGCGGCCCTCGGCGCGCGCTTGTTCTTTCTGCATGACGGGGCGCGCACGGTGCAGGCGCTCAGCGTCGTCGACCCGGCCGCGGCGACCCCCCGGGAAATTCGCCTACAGACCCCGGCGGCGGCGTATCCGAGCCTTAAGCCGGGCGAGACGCCGCCGCTCTGCGTCGCTGATTTCGATGCCTACGCCGACGTCGCCCCGGGCCCGATCGCGGCCATCCGCGATCTCGCCGACGCGCTAAGGCCGGTGCGCGAAACCGTCGCCGACCATTGGCGCGCCGTGATCGAGATCGACGGGGCGGTGATCGAGGCCTGCGTCGATATGGGCCGCATTGAGGCGCTCACCGGCGCCGGCGAGGAGGGCAGGCGGGCTTTTTCCGAGATCAATCTCAACCTATTGCGCGGTCAGCCCGCGCCCTTGTTCGATCTCGCGCGGCTCGCGGTGGACGCCAGCGACGGCCGCGTGCGCCTCGCGTCCCCGCGCCCGCAAACCGATCCGCTCAAGGATCATTCATCCGTCATCAGAGCGCCGAAAATCGTCGTCGCCGCCGACGGGTCCGCGGCGGACGCGCTGTCCACGGGCGTCGCCGCGAGCGCCTGGCGGCTAATCGATCTGGCGCCGGCGTTGACCGCGCGCAGGGACCCGGAAGCCGGTCGCCAAGCCAGGGTCGCGCTGCGGCGCTTCCGCGCTTTCGAAAAAACATTCCGTAAGCTGATTACAAGCAATGCGATTCGCGAATTGTCGGTTCGCGCGCGGGGCTATGCGCGCACCATCGGCGCCGCGCGCGATTGGGACGTCTTTCTCGCCGACACCTTGCCCGCAGCGGAGCGTCGCCGCGCCGCGCGCCCTGCATTGGAGAGCGCTGAATTGTCCGCCGCGCCCACGCCGGCGTCCGGAACAAGCGACCGGGGCCTGCAATTGATTAAACTGCGGGCGGAAGAACGCCGTCGCGACGCCTGGGACGCGGCCGCCGCCGCCGTCAACGGCGGCGATTTCTCGGTGTTTTTGTTGGACCTTCTGGAAACCGCCTATGTTCAGCCATGGCGCGTCGGCGCGGCGCCGGCGCTCACTGACGCGGCGCAGGAATTCGCCGCCGTCGCCCTCGATCGCGGACTGGCGCGGGCCGAGCGCGTGGCCGCGGCCATCGATCTCGACAATTTGGAGACCCTGCACGCGTTGCGCTTGGAACTGAAAAAGTTCCGTTACGCGGCGCAGATTTTCCGCGCCATATATCCCAAAGACGCGCGCAAGCCGTATTTTCAGGCGCTCGCGGCGTTGCAGGATCAACTTGGCGTCCTCAACGACGCCGTGGTGGCCCAGCGTCTGGCGGAAGACGCGGCGGACGGGCAGGGCGAGGCGGCGGCCTTGGCGGCGGGCTTCGTCAGCGGGGCGAGCGCCGCAGCGGCGCGCCATGCGGCGGAAGCGGCGATCCCGGCATGGGGGGCGCTCGCGGCGACGCCGGCTTATTGGCGCGCTCATGCCCGGGTCGATTCTCCCGATTCCCACCAGCCTATTGCGACGGACGTCGACACGCCTG
>CAYWWL010000299.1:0-3055 GCA_964461925.1 uncultured Caulobacterales bacterium
TGTCGGCGAAAGGCATTCCGCAGATCGCAGTTGTGCACGGATCGTGCACGGCGGGCGGCGCCTATGTGCCGGCGATGTCCGACGAAACGGTCATCGTCCGCGAACAAGGGACGATTTTCCTTGGCGGCCCTCCATTGGTTAAAGCCGCCACCGGCGAGGACGTCACGGCGGAGGAGCTTGGCGGCGGCGACGTTCACACGCGGGAATCCGGCGTCGCGGATTATCTCGCCGAGGACGACGATCACGCTCTCGGCCTCGCCCGACAGATCGTGTCCCGCTTGAACTGGCGCAAACTTGGCGAATTGCCGCGCCGCACGCCGACCCCGCCGGCCTACGCCGCTGAGGAAATTTACGGCATTGTCGAGCAAGACACCCGCAAGCCATATGATATTCGCGAATTGATCGCGCGCATGGTCGACGGATCGGAATTCGACGAATTCAAACCACTCTATGGGTCGAGCCTTGTCACCGGCTTCGCCCATCTGCACGGCTTCCCCGTCGGCATCGTCGCCAATAACGGCATTCTATTCTCGGAAAGCGCGTTGAAGGGCGCGCACTTCATCGAGCTATGTTGCCAGCGCGGCGTGCCGTTGATCTTCTTGCAAAACATCACCGGCTTCATGGTCGGCAAGTCGGCCGAGACCGGCGGCATTGCTAAAGACGGCGCGAAATTGGTCACCGCGGTGGCGACGGCGAAAGTGCCGAAATTCACGGTGGTCGTCGGCGGCTCCTACGGCGCCGGCAATTACGGCATGTGCGGGCGCGCGTATAGCCCGCGCTTCCTATTTATGTGGCCGAACGCCCGGATCTCGGTCATGGGCGGCGAACAAGCCGCCAGCGTTCTCGCCCAGGTCCGCCGCGACGGCCTCAAACCGGGCGACGACTGGCCGGCGGCGGACGAGGAAGCGTTCAAGCAAAAAATTCGCGACGACTATGACCGTCAGGGATCGCCGTATTATTCGTCGGCGCGTCTATGGGACGACGGCGTCATCGATCCGATCCAGACCCGCGACGTATTGGGCTTGTGCATTTCCGCCAGCTTGAACGCGCCAATTGAAGAAACCAAATTCGGTCTATTCCGGATGTAGCGACGCGCGGCGACGAAGCCGCAGCGCCGCCAAGTGGAGAACGTCAATGAACGATCAAGTCTTGAGAATCACCATCGACGGGCGCGGCGTAGCGCGGTTGACGTTGAGCCGCCCGGACGTGCGCAATGCGTTCAATGAAGCGGTGATCGACGGCATCTGCGAAGCGTTCGGTCGCTTCAACAATGATCCCAACGTGCGGATCGTGGTGCTCACGGGAGTCGAGAAGACATTCTGCGCCGGCGCCGACCTCAACATGATGCAACGCGCGGCGACCTACTCCGCCGACGACAATAAAGACGATGCCCGCCGCCTCGCCCATATGCTTCACGCGATCAACAATTCCGCCAAGCCCGTGGTCGCCCGGGTCAATGGCCCGGCCATGGGCGGCGGGGTCGGCATGGTCGCCGCATGCGACATCGCAGTCGCTGCGGAATCAGCGTTCTTCGCCTTGTCGGAAGTGCGCCTCGGACTAATTCCAGCCGTGATTTCGCCCTTCGTGGTCAGCGCGATGGGGCCGCAAGAGGCGCGCCGCTGGTTCCTGACCGGCGAGCGGTTCGACGCGGAGACCGCCAAACGCATTCACCTCGTGCACATGGTGGCGATGGACGAACAACTCGACGCGACGGTCGAGACCGTCGTCGCTTCGCTCCTCAAGGGCGGCCCGGAAGCCCAGCGCGCGTGCAAGACTTTGATCAACGCCGTGGCCCATAAAGAGATCAATCAATCGGTGTTGGAAGACACGGCGAACCGGATCGCCCAAGTGCGCGCCGGCGCGGAAGGCAAGGAAGGCATCGCCGCATTTTTGGAGAAACGCCGCCCGAACTGGGTCCGCGCCGATGACTAACGCGACCGCCTCCATTCGTCCTCCGACCACGGAAGAGCGACGCGCCGTCTTGGGCGTGCTGGAGGCCGCGTTCGAAGGTCCGTTTGAGGCGCGCCTGGTCGATGCGCTCTGGCGAGCGGACGCCGTGACCTTGGAGCGCGCGGCGGTGATTGACGACGAGATTGTCGGTTATTGCGCGATCAGCCCAGTGACCGTCTCGCCGGAACTGAAGACTGACGGCGGTTTGTTCGGGCTAGCTCCCGTGGCCGTCGCGCCGGATTGTCAGAACGCCGGCATTGGCGCGCTGATCGTGGAGACGGCGTTGGCTGATTTGTCAGCGACCCTCGATCCAACGCTGACCGTCGTGCTCGGCGAGCGCGACTATTATCGACGTTTTGGCTTCGACGTCGCCTCCGATCACGGCTTGTCTTGGAGCGGCGGCGACGCTGGCGACGCCTTTCAAGCGATGCCTGGCGCGGCCTATGACGCGACGTCGCCGCGCATCGTTTCCTACCACCCCGCATTTTCCCTATTCGATTGAGGCGCCCCTGTGTTCAAGAAAATTTTGATCGCCAATCGCGGAGAAATCGCCGTTCGAATCGCCAAGACCGCCCGCCGCATGGGCGTGGCGACCGTGGCGGTCTATTCCGACGCCGACGCCGACGCGCCCCACGTCCATGCTTGCGACGAAGCGGTGCGATTGGGGCCTGCGGCGGCGAGCGAAAGCTATCTGAAAGCCGACAAAATCATCGACGCGGCGAAGCGCACCGGCGCCGAAGCGATCCACCCAGGCTATGGCTTTCTGTCGGAGAACGCCGCGTTCGCCACGGCGCTTGATGCGGCGGGGCTCGTCTTTATCGGGCCCACCGCGGCGACGATCGAAGCCATGGGGTCGAAATCCGCAGCGAAGGATCTCATGGAAGCGGCAGGCGTGCCGACGACGCCAGGCTATCAGGGGGAGGATCAATCAGTCGAGGTGTTCGCCCGCGAGGCGGAACGGATCGGCTATCCGGTTCTTCTCAAGGCGACCGCGGGCGGCGGCGGCAAAGGCATGCGCCGGGTCGATCGACCGGAAGATCTCGCTGACGCCCTCGCTTCGGCGCAGCGCGAAGGCGCGGCGTCGTTTGGCGACGACCGCGTCTTG
>CAYWWL010000300.1:0-3046 GCA_964461925.1 uncultured Caulobacterales bacterium
GAGCATCGGTCTCCAAAACCGAGGGCCGGGGGTTCGAGTCCCTCCGCCCCTGCCAGGCGGACGATCCGCGCCGAGGGGCTCTCGCAGACCGCAGCGGCCGCTTTTCGGCGCAGCGTATGCTTAAGGCGCACAGTTCAATGACCACGCTTGATCCTATTCCCTCGCCTGCGACCGACCGACCGGTCCCGGAAACGCCTACGCGCCGCCTGGTGCGGCACCGGCCGCGGGAGGACTGGCGCTCGCCGTTAGAGCTGATCCAGCATGTGCGCCGCAATCAACTCTATATCTGGCCGGCGCGGACCTATCACGAATTGGCGTTTCAAGCCGACGTGCCGTTGCAGGGACACAAAGTCTTGTTCCTCTCCGATCCCGACGCGCTGAAATACGTGCTCACTCGAATCGACCGGTTTCCGAAGTCGCCATGGCAGAACCGGCTGTTGGAGAAAGGCCTCGGCGACGGCTTGCTAACCGCGGAAGGCGAGCATTGGCGCAGCCAGCGCCGCATCGTTCAGCCCGCGTTTAAAGTCAGCCTACTGAAAAATCTGACCGGCGCCATGGCCGCCGCCGTGGACGCCTGCGTCGACAAGATCGCCGCTTTGGACGACGGGACCACGGTCGACATGCACCACGAGATGATGCTGCTCACCCTCGACGTACTATGCCGCGCCATGTTCGAGCGGGTCGACGTCGACATGGAGAAGATGGGCTGGGCGGTGAGCGAGTACCTCGCCACGTTCGGCCGGGTGGATTTGGTCGACTATCTGCAATTGCCGGCCTGGCTGCCCCGGGCGAAGCATTGGCGGGTGCGCAAGGCGAGCCAGTATTTCGACGCCGCCGTCGCCGACGTCTTGGCTCAACGCCGCGCCGATCCGACGCCGCCGAACGATCTCTTGCAATTGATGATGACCGCACGGGACGAAGACACCGGGCGTGGGCTTAGCGACAAGGAGATCCGCGACAATCTCATCACCTTCTTCCTGGCCGGGCACGAGACCACCGCCATTGGCCTATCCTGGGCGCTGTATCTATTGGCGCTGCATCCCGGCGTCGAAGGTCGATTGGCGTCGGAAATCGCCAGCACGGTCGGCGCGGCGCCCCTCGCCAGCGTCGATGTCGGCGCCCTCGCCTATTCTCGTCAAGTGTTCGAAGAGGCGATGCGGCTTTATCCGCCGGTGCCGATGTTCGACCGAGTGGCGCTGCATGACGAAGAGATCGCCGGCGTGGCCGTGAAGCGCGGCGCCCATATTTCGATTTCGCCGTACGTGCTGCACCGGCACCGGCGATTATGGGAGCGGCCGAACGACTTCGACCCGGACCGGTTCGCGCCGGACGCGGTCAAGGCCAGACATCGATTCCAGTACTTGCCGTTCAACGCCGGGCCGCGGGCCTGCGTCGGTCTAAATTTCGCGCTGATGGAGGGCGCCCTCGCCCTTGCCGGCCTGGTCCGCCGGTTCCAATTCGAATTGCCGGCGGGCGTGGAGCCAGAACTCGAAGCGATCGTCACCTTACGGCCGAAAGGCGGCATGCCGATGATCGTGCGAAAGCGCGGCGGCTAGGCGCTGGCGCGCCTCGGGCGTCGCCAAAGGACTATTTTCGCGCGACCCGCTCGCCTTTGACATAGACTTCGCCAAGGCCTGAACGATTGATCCGGCCTTCCACGGCGCCAAGACGCACTTCGGCGCTGCGCGACAAGCGCAGGTCCGTCGACGCCGCCGAGCCCTCCAAATAAACCCCGCCGGATCCTTCGATGATCGCTTTCAGCGGATCGGCGCGACCGGATTGTCCGATCACCGCGCCTGAGCCGGCGATCCGCGCCGTGACTGGCCCGTCGATGCGGGCGGCGCGCACAAGGCCAGAGCCGGCGATCGAGGCGTCGAGAATGCCGTCAATCCGACCCAGGGATAATTGTCCGCTGCCGGAGATATCAATGTCGACCACGCTGGCGGACGCGGCGGCGAGATCGGCCGCGCCGGAAAGATCGACCTCTAGGCCGGCTTCAACTTCGCCGAGCACCATGCGGCTGCCGCTGACCAGGCCGATGCGCGCCTCGCCCACGGCGCTGGCTTCGCCGTAGACGTAGCACGCGTCCATATGCAACGCGCCTTCGATCGGATCGAGGCTGAGCTTCATCTGCACGTCTTCAAACGAGACGTTGCTCGCCCGAGGCATGGCGATCTCGATCACTGGATAATCGTCGAAGGCGCCTTCCGGCGGGCCGGATTTCAAGCGCCGGTCGGCGCGAGCGTCGAAAGAGCGGGAAATGCGGCCTTCGCAGCAGCCATTGTCGGCGTTGGGATCGCCTTCGCCTTGCAAGGTCACCGTGCCGGTTTCAGCGTCATAAAGGACTTGAACGGTTCGGAAGACCTTGCCTTGGTCAATGCGTACGTCGATCTGATCGCCGGAATTAGTGACGATCCGGATGTCGCCGATGACATCGTTAACTTCGAGATTGTTCGCTTTAAAGCGCGCTGCGTCGGCGGCGGAGGCGCTGGCGACGAGCGCCGCGATGGTCACCAGAGCGGAAGAACGAAATCCGGCCATAACAATCTTTCCCTATTTCGGCCTCGCCAACGCGCCATTGACGCTAATCGACGAGCTGTCGTCAGCAACAAAGCAAAGATCGGGCCGAATGCGGGCTTAGTCAGCGTCCGGGAGCGTTGATTGAGGCGCGTCAGTATCGGACACGCCAGGCGCTTCCCCCGCGTCGAGCTCGCCAGATGGCGGTTCATCAGCCAGAGATTCGTCCGCTTGAGGTTGATCCAATAACGTTTCGTCAGTGAGCGCGCCGGGCCCCGACGCTTCGCCGTCATTAACCATGGGGTCCTCGGTTTGAGGGACGTCTAGGGCGCCGTCTTTGGCCGCGACGGCCGCCTCCGCGTCGGCGATCATGCGCAACAAGACATCGCGCACCGGCGCATCGTCGGGCATCGCCGCGCTAAGGGCGTTCCATTTCTCCAACGCTCCGGCCGGATCGCCCCGCCGCATGGCTGCGCCGCCCTGATAGAACAACGCATAAGGATCGCCTGGATTAAGCCGTTCAATCGTC
>CAYWWL010000301.1:0-3031 GCA_964461925.1 uncultured Caulobacterales bacterium
CGCTTCTCGGCCAGGCCTTAAGCGGCGAGGCGACGGCGACATCGGCGATCCTGCGCCAGGCGATCGAACAGCCGGTGGCGGCGAAGATGCGCGGCGCCGGAGAGGCGCGCCTCGCCGACAACGTCATCGACTTCGACTACCGGGTGTCGACCATGAAGGGGCATCGCCTCGGCGGCGGCGCCGGCAGCCATGACGTGCGCACCAACGCCGGTTCGGCGGCGTTCAAAGGCGACGATTTACGCTTCCGGCGCGGCGGCATTCAGCCGACGGATTTATCGCCCATGTTGAAGGGGATCGTCGCCGACGCGCGCGGCCGCGCCGACGCTCGCTTCGATTTCTCTTGGGATGGCGGCGGTCTCGCGTCGAAAGGGCGGGTGACCTTGGATGACGTGTCCTTCGTCGGTCCCGGCCGGGCGGTGTCCGAGACCGCCGGCGTCGCCGGCGCCATCGACTTCAAGAACCTCAATCCGCTGACCACGGACGGTCCCCAGCGGGTGACGATCCGCGAGGTCGACATGGACGCCTTGCAGCTCGAGCAGGGCGCGCTCGACTTCGACATGACCGGGGACGGTTTCCTGCGCATTGTCGAGGCCACGTTCCCCTGGTTCGGCGGGCGTCTGGCGGCGGTGGACAGCGTCGCGCCCTTGGACGGCTCCCGGGTCGAGACCCGGCTTGAAGCGTCAAACGTGGATCTGGCGCAGATGTTCGCCTATCTCGATTTCGACGGCCTCTCCGGAGAAGGCGTCGTCGAAGGAGTGCTGCCGGTGGTGGTCGAAGACGGCCGGGCGCGGATCGAAGGCGGGGCGTTGTCGGCGATCGGCCCCGGCGTCATTCGCTATACCGGGCAGGCCGGCGCGCAAGCGGGCAAAGCCAGCGGCGGCTCGGCGCTCGCCTTCGACGCCCTGCGCGACCTGCGCTACACCAGTCTCACCGCCAGCGTCGACGGTCCGCTGGACGGGGCCTTGTCGATCGGTCTGCGGATCCAGGCGGAAAGCGACGTGCAATTGCAACCGGGCAACGATCAGGACGTCACGGCGCCGTTCCTGTTCAACATCACCATCACCGCGCCGTTGCTCGACTTGATCGACAAAACCCGGCAGACGACGGACTTCCGCACCCGTATTGAGCGTATTCAGAGCGGCGCGGAAACCGTCGAACGGGAGCCATAGGCGGCGCCTTATTCGGGAAAAGCCGGGCGCCGCGCGGTCTTATTTGCGCCTCGCTTTTGGCGCGATTTGCCATTAAGTTGGCGACCAACGTGAAACGAACCAGCCCGGCGAACATTGTCGGCGCGCTAGGAAAATGGGAACAGCCGGAAGCGGCGACAAAAGAGTGGGGCGTGAAATGATGCATGATTTGGCGACACTGCGGGGCGCGCATAGCGCGACGTTCAGCGCGATGATCGGCGCGACTTTATTGCTCGGGGCGGGCTGCGCCACGGTGAAGGTCGAGGCCCCCGACGAGCCGATCGAAATCAATCTCAACGTCAATATTCAACAGGAAGTCCGGATCAAGATGGAGCGCGAGGTCGAAGACTTGATCACGCAGAACCCTGACATTTTCTAATTCAATTTGCGCCCAGCGCAGGGAGACCCGACCATGAAAAATCTTCTCATCGCATCTGCGGCGGCCCTGAGCGCGGCCGCGCTCGCGCCCGCCTTCGCCGCCAATCAAGTCATCGAAGCGGCGAAAGCCGACTGCATCATCGGCGAGCAAATCGACGGCTATCTCGGCGTCGTCTCCGGCAAACGCGCCAGCGCCGACGTGCGCCGCGAACTCAATTCCATCAATCTGCAACGCAAGGCCGCTTATAAAGACCTGGCGGAACGCAATGGCGTCAGCATCGACGACGCGGCGAAATTGACCGCGGAGAACTTGATCAATCGCGCCGGACCCGGCGAGTGCGTGCAGAACGCCAGCGGGGCCTGGGTGCAGCGCTAACGCCAAGCGCGTCGAATCAAGAGATACCTTGGGATCAACGACCGAAACTGATCCACGGATAGGTATGTCTTTAGAAATCGAACTCCCCGAAGGGGACGCCAAATTGGACGCGCTGTTGCTCAGCGCGTTGATGTCGTCTCGTCTCTGCCATGATCTCGTCAATCCCGTCGGCGCTTTGAGCTCCGGCCTGGAAGTCCTTAACGACGAGGACATGGGCGAGGACATGCGCGAAGAGGCCCTCGACCTCGTCAAAACCAGCGCCGACAAGGCGGTGGCGGCGCTGAAATACGCCCGGCTCGCGTATGGCCTGGCGGGCGGCTACGCCCATGACGTGCCGTTCGACGAAGCCAAGCAATTGCTGTCCGACGTCTACGCCTTCTCTAAGGCCGAGCTGTCCTGGGAGCTGAGCGACCTGGCGGCGCCGAAGGAGGAAGTGAAATCGCTCTTGCTGTTGGTCCATGCGGCGGCCGACTGCGTGCCGCGCGGCGGCGAAGTGGTGGTCAGCGGCGGCGGCGGCGATTATCAAATTCGCGCAACCGGCAAGCGGGTGATCCTGCACGCCGACGTGCCGAAGGCGCTGGACGGCGAATTGGACGACCTTAAGCCGAAACAGGCGCCCTTGTTTATCGCTGGCCTGTTGGCCAGGCGCACAGGCGGCGCCGCCAGCGCCCAATCCGACGAGGAAGCGGCGACAATTAAGCTTAAATTTGTACGGCCTGCGCCATCGGAAGCGGCGCCGGAAGGCGACGCGTTAACCGGGAACTAACTCCCATCAGCGATGGTCGGCTCGGTGTAGCGACGTAGCGCGCGCGAGCCGGGCCGGGTCGGTCCTGTCGCGTCCGCGAGGGGAACCCGAGCCATGAAGTCTTGCCTGATCATTGAAGATTCCGAACCGATCCGTGAAATCGCCAGCGCTCTGGTCACAGATCTTGGGTTCGAGGTGCTGGAAGCGGATGGCGCCGAGACCGGCTTGGCGCTCTACCAAGAAAGCAAGCCCGACGTGGTGCTTATCGATTGGGACATGGCGAAATTCGCGGCCATGGATTTCTTCAAGTCGTTCGCGGAATTTGACGCCGAGACAAAAGTCCCG
>CAYWWL010000302.1:0-3020 GCA_964461925.1 uncultured Caulobacterales bacterium
TGGCCCGGCGAACGCAATCCATGGAACGCGCGCTGTTTCACAAGCGAAAAACGCTCGCAGGCGCGCTTGCGTTCCGTGTATGACAGGGGTTCGCCGTCGCATAGGAGAGCGATCATGACCGATGTCGGTAAAAGCGCCTCGACACGCCTATTGTACGTCACCATGCCCAACGAGGCGTCGGCCCATGTGATCGGTCAGGCCTTGGTGGAGGCGCGGCTCGCGGCGTGCGTCAACATTTTTCCCGTGATCGGCACGATCTATCGCTGGGAGGACAAGATCGAGCACGCCAGCGAAACGGCGATGATCGTCAAAACCAGCAATCCCGACGGCGCGCGGGCGGCGATTATGGAGCAGCACCCTTATGAGACCCCGGCGGTGGTCGCTTTGGCCGTGGACGCCGAAGCGTCGAACCCCGCTTTCATCGATTGGATCGCGACCAATTCGATTTAGCGCCCCGTTGGGTCGCTTTTCCGCCCTGGCGGGCGCTCGGCCAGACGCGGTGGCGCGTTATCTGCGCAAGGTCCCGGCGGCGCCGCGATCCGCGCGCCCTGGGCCTTGGCCGGCATGGTCACCCAGTCGGCGACGTCGCGCCACACCGCCTCGCGCTGCAGATCGCGCAACAGCAAATGCCAGCCGTCAGGATAGACCCGCACGTCAGGCCCGTCGCACAGGCGTCCCGCAGCCGCCTTCAGCGCCTTCGGCGGGATGATTTCGTCGCGCTCGCCGATCAACACCAAAATTCGTCCGCCCACGTCATCAGACGCCCCATAGGCCTCGCCCATCAATCGAACGACGCCGAGGGCCGCGTCGAGCCGGGTCTCGCGGATCATCAACGGATCGCGGCCCATGGCGCGCAGCACGTCGATATTGTCGCTGGCTTGGCGCTTGGCGCGCTCGCCAGTGAGGGTTTTGCCCGGCGCCAGGCCGGCGGCGAGATTGAGCGTCAGCCGATAAAAGGCGGGTATTTGCGATCCGCCCCACACCGCCGGCGCCGCAAGCACCACCCCGTCCACCGGCAGCCCGCCGTCATTTAACGCCGCCAAGGCCACCGCTCCGCCCATGGAATGTCCGAGAACGAAGAGCGGCGCGTATGGGTGGCGGCGGCGGATCGCCGTCGCCGCGGCGCGCAAATCCGCCTTCATGGTTTCCGCGCCGGGCCAAAATCCCCGATCCGGGGCGCGGCCAAAACCGCGCTGATCATAGGCGTAGGTGGTGATCCCGTCGCGCTCGGCCCAATACCGTCCGGCGTCGTCGAAGGCGTTGGCGTAATCGTTCATGCCATGCACGGCGAGAATAATCGCCCGGGGACTCGGCGCAGACCATGTGGTGAGCGGCAACGTCGCGCCGTCGATGCTCTTGATACTGTCGGTTTCAAGGCGCGGCGCCATCGCCGCGGTCGGCGCCGGCGGATAAGAGACGCACGCGCCCATGGCGAGGCACGCGGCGGCGGCCGCCATGCGCCGCGCCCACGAGGGGAACCCGATGGCCGCCATCCGGAATGGGAAAAACTTTCGCATTTGACCAGTATGAGCCAAGCCCGCCCCCGCCCGTCAAGCGACCCGCGCCTGGCGCTCCTCCATAGCGCTCGCCTTGCGCTCTAAAAGCGAACTGGCGGCGAGCCAATCAGCAAGGCGCGGCGCCGCGCTATTGACCCGGCCAAAGCGCGAGCCATACAACCCAGAGCATGGAACCTCTCATTTTCGCAATCGGCGACAAGAAGCCGATCATTCACCCTTCGGCTTTCATCGCCCCCGGCGCCGTTATCTGCGGCGACGTGGAAGTGCATGAGAACGCCTCGGTTTGGTACGGCTGCGTCTTGCGCGCCGACACCAATAAAATTGTCGTCGGCAAAGGCGCCAATGTGCACGACCTCACCTGCATCCATGTCGACGATCCGAAATGGAACGGACTGCCGACCTTGATCGGCGAAAACGCGCTGATCGGCCACAAATGCATGCTGCACGGCGCCACCGTGGAGGACGGCGGCTTCGTCGGCATGGGCGCGACCATGTTGGACGGCTCGGTGGTGGAGAGCGGCGCCATGCTCGCCGCAGGGGCATTTCTGGCCCCACGCAAGCGGATCCCCGCCGGCGAGATGTGGGCCGGGAGTCCAGCGCGCAAATTTCGCGATTTACGCGAAGGCGAGGAGAAAATGGCGCTGATCGGCTCGGCCCATTATGTCGAGGAAGCCAAGGCCCACGCAGCCGCGCTAAAGGCCCGCTAAGCCAAGTCTGGCGCGGGTCAGGCCGGCCAATTGCGCAGGCTTGAGCGATTTTTCACGAAATCAGCGAATTGCCTTCCCAGTTGAGGCATTTGCGCCCTAGCGGCGATGGTTAAGGATTGCTAGCCTCACCCTCCAGGCGACTGTTGTTTGAGGGGTGGGGGCGCATGGTCAAAGTCATCACAATCCATGGCACGAATGCGGGCGCGGAGTCCGACCATGGCGATGAATGGTGGCAAAAAGGGTCGCCGTTTCAGACCAAATTAGCCGAGCGGATCGATGATCGGCTGGAATTCGAGCCATTCCACTGGTCCGGCGACAATTCCGAGACCGAGCGTCGGGAGGCCGGCGCGGCGCTGGCCAAGAAGCTGCGCAAGGAAGACGACCCGGTGATCGTCATCGGCCACAGCCATGGCGGCTCGGTGGCCCTGCATGCGTTGTTTCTGCTGTTCTTGAAAAACCCTAAAAAAGCGATGGAGATCTTCCGCTCGCTTGTCACCGTGGGCACGCCGATGATCCGCTATCGCGGGTCGTTCAACCCGATCTTCCGTTTTAACATCGTTGGCCAACTTTTTCTTTTCTATGCGTTTTTGCTGATCGGATTCGTCACCACCGGAATCGTTTTCGGCGACGCCCTCGGCGACGTCAGCGTGTTTATCGGCAATTCCATCTTCGACGGCCTGATCGGCGACAATGACGGATTGATCGCCAGGATCGGCAGGGCCTTCACCCCTACTGTGCTGTTCGCCGCCGCCGCCCCGATCGGCTTTTTGATCTTCTTCACCAGGCGCAGCGCCCA